>DASQQQ010000131.1:0-3204 GCA_035643355.1 Actinomycetota bacterium
AGGACCTTGGGCCGTCCGGTGATGGCTCGAGCCAGCCGCAGGGTGAAGCGGTTCGCGTCGGTCGCCGTGAGGCAGAACTGCCAGTAGGGGAGCCCGAACCGCCGGGTCATCTCGGCGCCCACCCAGATCGAGTCCTCCGAGGGCAGCATCAGGGTGATCCCCTTGGCGGCCTGTTCGGCGATCGCGGCCACGGCCTCCTTAGGTCCGTGCCCGGTCATCGCGCCCGTGTCCCCCAGGCAGAGGTCCACGTACTCGTGCCCGTCCACGTCCACGAAGCGGGCCCCCTGAGCCTCGGCCACGAAGACCGGATAGGGCCCCGCCCACTCCGTCATCCACGGCATGGGCACGCCGGCCAGCAGGTGGGCCTTGCCCTGCTCAAACAGCGCGCCGGAGCGCGGATGACGCTCGACGAAGTCCACCTCCTCGCGGCGGGTCAGCGTGCGAAGGCGTTCACGGTCGACGGTGGTCTCCATGGTCGAGCCCCTTCGGGTCGCGGGCGTTGCGATGGAACTGTGCCCCGCCGTGCCCGGGGCGTCAACCGAACGTGGGAGGGGCCGCGCCCTGGCGCGGCCCCTCCCGGCCCCCCTCGGGCCCCCGCCGGTTCAGATCGGACGGTACGGGACGTAGTCCGGGTACCAGATCATCTCGTCGACCGTCGCCTCCAGCTCCTGTTCCTGGAAGGCCCGGCCGATCCCGCAGTCCCGGGCCTGGCACACGATGCGCTTGGCGATGGCGCGGGAGATGGCCCGCAGCTGGGACTGGCTTGGGTACAGCGCGCCCTGCTCCATCCGCTCCGGAGGCACCATCTCGGCCAGCGCGTCGGCGGCCGCCAGGAACATGTCGTCGGTGATGGCGCGCACCTGGGCCACGATGGCGCCGAGCCCGATCCCGGGGAAGACGAACGCGTTGTTGGCCTGGCCGATCAGGTGGGTGCGACCGTCGAGCTTCACCGGGTCGAACGGACTGCCGGTGGCCACCAGGGCCCGACCCTCGGTCCAGGCGAGCACCGCCTCGGGCACCGCCTCGGACTTGGAGGTGGGGTTCGACAGCGGGAAGATCACCGGGCTCTTCACGTGCTTGGCCATCTCCCGGATCGCCGCCTCGGTGAAGCTGCCGGGCGTGCCGCTAGTGCCGATCAGCATGGTGGGTTGGACGTGCCGGATCACCGTCTCCAGGCTGTACCGCTCGGCCGGCCCGAAGCCCAGCGCGGGCAGGTCCTCGGCCCGGAGCGCGAACTCCCGCTTGTCCTCGTCCAGCGGCGTGCGACCCTCGAACGTGAGGCCCTTGGAGTCCAGCTGGACGATGGCCCGGCGGATGTCGTCCTCCGGGATGCCCTCGCGCTGCATGGCCGCACGCAGCAGGCGGGCGATCCCGATCCCGGCCGCGCCGGCCCCCAGGAAGACGAACCGCTGGGCCCCGAGGGGCTCACCGAGGTACCGCAGCGCCGCCAGGATGCCTGCCAGCACCACGGCCGAGGTGCCCTGGATGTCGTCGTTGAAGCTGGTGATCCGCTGGCGGTACCGGTCCAGCAGCCGGATCGCGTTGTGCTGCTTGAAGTCCTCCCACTGCAGGACCGTGTGGGGGAAGACCTCCAGCACGCCCCCGACGAAGGCCTCGATGAACGCGTCGTACCGCTCTCCCCGGAGCCGGGGCGCCCGGTACCCCAGGTAGTAGGGGTCCGCCAGCAGATCCTCGTTGTCGGTGCCGACATCGAGCGACACGGGCAGTGTCAGGGCCGGGTAGATCCCGGCGCCGGCGGTATACAGGGAGAGCTTCCCCACCGGGATGCCCATGCCGCCGGCGCCCTGGTCCCCGAGCCCCAGGATCCGCTCGTTGTCGGTCACCACGATCAGCCGCACGTCCTCGTGCCGGGCGTTGCGGAGCAACTCGGGGATCCGATCGATGTCGTCGGGCGTGAGCCACAGGCCGCGGGGCCGCCGCAGGATGTGGCTGTAGGTCTGGCACGCCTGCCCGACCACCGGCGTGTAGACGATCGGCATGAACTCCTCCAGGTGCTCGATCAGCACCCGGTAGAACAGCGTCTCGTTCCGGTCCTGGAGCGCGGCCAGGCCGATGTACTGCTCGAGCGGGTCGCTCTTGCGGCGGATCTTCTCCACCTCCACCTGGACCTGCTCCTCCATGCTGCGGACCCGGACCGGGAGCAGACCGTGCAGACCGAACACGTCCCGCTCGTTGTCCGTGAACGCCGCGTCCTTGTTCAGCATGGGGTGCTCGAGGAGCGCCGCCCCCTCGATGGGCACCGCGGCGGGCTTCCCCGTCCGCAGCGCCGTGATCCACTCGTGCTCAAGCGTCCCCATCCGTTCCTCCGACTTGGTCATGCGGGCGCCACCTCCCTCGCGGGTAGCTTGGAGAGCTCCTCCACGACGCTGCCGATCACCTGCTTGGCGTCGCCGAAGAGCATCTGGGTCTTGTCCAGGTAGAAGAGCTCGTTGTCCACCCCGGCGAAGCCCGAGCGCATCGATCGCTTCACCACGATCACCGACTGGGCGCGGTCCACGTCCAGGATCGGCATCCCGTAGATCGGGCTGTGCTCATCGGATCGGGCCGCAGGGTTCACCACATCGTTGGCCCCTACCACCAGCACCACGTCGGTCTGCGGGAGCTCGGGATTGATGCTCTCGAGGTCGTAGAGGAGGTCGTAGGGCACATTGGCCTCGGCCAGCAGGACGTTCATGTGCCCGGGCATCCGCCCGGCCACCGGGTGGATCGCGAACCGCACGTCCACCCCGCGGTGCAGCAGCGCGTCGGAGAGCTCGCGCACCTTGTGCTGGGCCTGAGCCGCGGCCATCCCGTACCCGGGGACGATCACCACCCGGCGGGCCATGTCCAGGAGGAAGGCCGTCTCCTCCGGATCCACGCTGCGGACCGGTCGCTGCTCGATCTCCGCGGCCACCTGCTCGGCGCCGAACCCGCCGAACAGCACGTTGGTGAAGGACCGGTTCATGGCCCGGCACATGATGATCGACAGGAAGAACCCGCTGGAGCCGTCCAGGGCGCCGGCGATGATCAGCAGCTTGTTGCTGAGGACGAAGCCCATCATCGAGGCCGCCAGCCCCGCGTAGCCGTTCAGCAGCGAGATCACGGTGGGCATGTCGGCTCCGCCGATCCGGACCACGAGCATGACGCCGAACACCAGCGACACGCCGACGATGATCGGGAACAGCACGGCGTGACCGGGGTTGG
>DASQQQ010000132.1:0-11518 GCA_035643355.1 Actinomycetota bacterium
ACGGACGCGATCGTCACCGTCGGGCCGGATCCCCATGGCCGAGAGGAGTTCCCGAACCGTGGTCGCGTTGGTGAGTACGTCGTGTTCCTTCCCCCTCACGACGACCCGAGCGTCCACGATCCGGGACGGTCCGACGGACTCTCCCGCGGAGAACCCCGCCTCTGTGAGTCGGGTCGCCAGCTTGGCCGGCGGTCCGCCCACTCCTTCCATCACCCAGGCCCCCACATCCCTCGAGGACGGCCCGAGGAACGGTCGGGCCGACACGTCCGTGTCCACCACGACCGTCATGCCATCGGCCAGCGGCGTGGCCGGCGGCGGCTCCACGAGGACCGTCCCCGCCAGGGCGATGCCCCTCGCATCGAGGAGCTCGCCCACGTTCGCGGACAGCGTGCGCACGGATCGCGGGTGCCCGTCCACCACGAGCGTGACGTTCTTCACGAGCGCGAGATAGAGGAAGCCCGCCGTCATCATCGTGACGGCGAGCATGGCGTTGCCGATCGCCTTCCGGATCCGCAATCTGCGGACCCGGCCGGGACGAACCCCCATGCTTCCTCCCAGCATCGGGAGAAGGCTCCGGGGGGAAGGTCCGACGGGGCCGGACCGAAGCCTCCATGCGCACGAAACGGGACGCTATCAAACCCTCAACCCTCACTGCAAGCTTGAAAGCGAACGGGTGTTCGAGGACCCGGGCCACCGGCTCGTCTACCGGAGGCCCGGGAACGCGGTCCGTGCGTTCATGGAGGTCGCACGCACCACGTCGTCCACGTCCATCGCCCTCGCCGCCGCGATCTCTCGGGCGACGTGCAGGACGTTGCCCGGGGCGTTGTCGTGGCCCCGCAGCGACTGAGGAGGAAGGAAGGGGCTGTCGGTCTCGATCAGGATCCGGTCCATCGGGACCGCGGCCGCTGCATCCCGCAGCTCCTGGTTCTTCGGGTAGGTGATGTTCGCGGCGAACGAGAGGTGGTAGCCGCGGGCCGAGGCCTCCCGAGCCACCTGCGCGTCGCCGCTGAAGCAGTGGAGCACCACCCGGTCGGCCGATCCCTCCTCCAGGAGGCGGAGGGTCTGGGGCCACGCATCGCGGACGTGGACCACCAGCGGTGTGCCCGACTCGCGACCGAGACCGATGTGGAGCCGGAACGCCCGCTCCTGATCCTCCCGCGGCGAGCGCATCCGGAAGAAGTCCAGCCCGCATTCGCCCACGCCCACCACTCGAGGGTTCCCCAGGAGCTCCTCGATCTCCGCTCCGGCCGCCTCGTCCAGGTCGCTCGCCGTGTGCGGATGCATGCCGGCCGTGGCGAACACGCCGGGCAGCGACTCGGCCAGCTCTACCGACGTCCTGCTGGTCTGCGGGTCGATCCCCACGCAGATCAACGTGCCCACCCCCGCGGCCCGCGCGACCTCCACCGCTCGTGGAGGTTCCTCCTCCAACAGGAAGAGGTGGCAGTGGGTGTCCACCGCCGCGCTCTGCACCGCGAGTTCAGGGTTCTGCTCGCTCACCACGGCACGACGATAGCGCCTCTCCACCTTTGGTCGACCGGTGGTGCAACCACCTTCGAGCGCGCCGAGGCGGCGATCGCCGTGGGGTCCACCCGGACTGGAGGGGATGGGTCTCACGTGAAACGTCGTTCCCCGAAGGTTCAGTCACGACTCGAGGCGCGGGAACAGGGGCTCCCCCTTCTCGGTGCGCGTTCCCGCAGCGAGCAGGCCCCATCCGGCAGCCTCGGGCAGTCGCTGCCGATCCAGGGGCTCCGCCATCCCGAGTTGCTGCCACAGGCGACCCGATGCCTGGGGCATGATCGGTTGGATCAAGATCGCCAGGATCCGCAGCGTCTCGGCCGCCGCGTACAGGATCCCGCCCAGCTCTTCGCGGCGGCTCGGATCCTTGGCCACCTTCCAGGGCTCCTGCTCCACCAGGTACTGGTTCGCGCGATCCACGATGTCCCAAACGGCCGCCAGGGCCGGGGAGAGGGCCACCTCGCCCATGAGCCCGTCGTAGCGCTGGACGGCGTCCGCGATCATGTCGGGCAGGTCGCCCTCGGCCCCGCCCGGACCCGGCTCGGGCACCAGCCCATCGAAGTAGGAGCCGAGCATGGCCAGCACCCGGCTGGCCAGGTTCCCCAGCCCGTTGGCCAGATCGGCGTTGTGCCGGTCAACCATCGACTCCCACGACCAGTTGCCGTCCTGCCCGAACTGGATCTCGCGCATGAAGTAATAGCGGTAGGAGTCCACCCCGAAGTGGTCGATCAGCTCGGATGGGTGGACCCCCGTGCCACGGGACTTCGACATCTTCTCCCCGCCCACGGTCACGAAGCCGTGAGCGAAGACGCTCTTGGGGACCTCCAGGCCGGCGGCCATCAACATCGCCGGCCAGATGATCGCGTGGAACCGGGTGATGTCCTTGCCGATGATGTGCAGGTCGCACGGCCAGACCTGCTCGAAGAGCGACCCGTCCACGCCGAAGCCCGGGGCGGTGATGTAGTTGAGGAGGGCATCCACCCACACGTAGATCACGTGGGTGGGGTCCCAGGGCACCGGGATCCCCCAATCCGACCCGCTCCGAGAGATCGACAGATCCTGAAGGCCTCGCCGCACGAACGCCACGACCTCGTTCCTTCGGACCTCCGGGCGGACGAACCCAGGATCGCGCTCGTAGAGCTGGAGGAGCCGGTCACCGTACGCGGAGAGGCGGAAGAAGTAGTTCTCCTCCTTCAGCCGCTCCACCGGCTTGAGATGGATCGAACACTTCCCGTCCACGAGCTCCGCCTCGCTCTTGAACTCCTCGCAGGAGACGCAGTACGGCCCCTCATAGGTCCCGAGGTAGACCTCGCCCCGGTCGTACAGACGCTGTACGAAGGTCTGCACGCGCTCGATGTGCCGGGGCTCCGAGGTCCGGATGAAATCATCGTTCGAGATCCGCAGGGCCCTCCAGACCTCCTCCCACTTCGGCACCATCCGGTCCGTCCACTCCGCTGGAGCGATGCCGAGCTCGGCCGCGGAGCGAGCCACGTTGATGCTGTGCTCGTCCGTGCCCGTGAGGAAGAACACCCGGTCGCCCCGCAGTCGCCGATAGCGCGCGACGAAGTCGCAGCCAACGATCTCGTACGACGTCCCCACGTGTGGCTCGGCGTTCACGTACGGGATCGCCGATGTGAGGTAGAAGACGTCCCGGCCCATGGTCGCGCCATCCTACCCGGCCGCGTGTTGGGGACGGGTCCCTCCGGACGGGAACGGAGCACCGGCGGACTAGTCTGGCCTGGACTAGTTGGGAGGTCAGCCGATGAGGCGCGTGCCTGATCAGGACCGAGGAACGGCTTGCAGGCACCCCGCCTGGCGGCCCACCAACGCGAGCCCTCGCCGATCCCCGGCGCCCCAGTCGGTCACCGTCCGAGGCTGGGTCAGGCCCGCCGCCATGATCTGCGTGGGATCTTCCACGTGGGCCAGCCCGACCACGTGCCCCAGGTCGTGCATCAGCACCACGCCCCAGCTCGTGGGGGTCGAGAACCCCTCCGCCGGCGGAGGGTTGGTGCCCGAGTTCAGCGCCACCAGGCCGCTCACGTACCGTCCGGTGGTCTGCCCCACCTCGGCCTCGCCGGGGAACGGACCGCCGGCGCCCACCGCCGCCGGGTCGTACCCGAGGGCCTGGAACTCGGGACCCGAAGCCCAAGCGATCAGCACCGGCGCCCACGCCGAGCCCTCCGGGGTGGAGATCACGTACCCGGCGGATCGCCGCTGCGCCAGCGTCTCGGACGTCGTGCCGGCGAACTCGAAGGAGATCCCGGTGGCACTCGAGACCCTGCGCGCCGCTTCCTGGACGTCGGTCAGCGCACCGGCCGGGGCGCCGGACGTGTTCACCACGTACCGGATCGGAGCGCACGGGTTCCACCGGTACGGAGATCCGTCGGGTCGGGTGGCGAGGAAGGCGTACCCGATCGCCGGCACCGGCGACGAGGGCGATCCGCTGGGAGCGATCGGCGACGAGGGACCGGTGGGGAGCGCGGCCGTGGGGAGCGGCACCTCTACGGAGGACGGGGAGCGCGAGCTCCACCAGAAGGCGAGCGCCACGATCAGCACCGCGAACGATCCCAGCATGAGCAGGGTGGGCCACCGCGGCTCCGATGTGGATCGACCGGGCTGCGGGGATCCGAGGTCGGGGCCGGGCAGGCCGTCGCGGTTCCCTCCCGGATCGTGGGACGGGGCGGCAGCGGGCTGGGGTCGTGGTCGGGGTTGGGCCACCACGGGAGGGAGCCAGGTCTGATCGGGCGTGGCTCGATGGGCCTCAGGTCGATCAGTCCCGCCCATCTCGCTCGTCCTCCAGCAGGCGACGGTAGATCGCGTTGGCCGATCCGCCGTGCGCGTGAGCCACCCCGGCGGCGGCCGCACGCTTGCGCAGACCTCGGCGGACCAGGGTACGAGCTTCCTTCACCAGGTGGTCGAGGTCCAGCACGTCCGGGCGCCGGTCCCGAGCGCCCTCGATCACCACGACCGTCTCTCCACGGAGCTCGCGCTCGCCCAGGACCTCGAGCAGCTCCGACGCGGTGCCCCGGAGCACCTCCTCGTGGCGCTTGGTGAGCTCGCGAGCGATGGCGACCCGCCGGTCGCCCAGCTCGTCGATCAGCTCGCGCAGCAGGGCCGCCACCCGCCTGGGCGATTCGAACAGCACCAGGGTGTGTGGCAGGTCGGCCAGGGCCCGCAGCCGCGCTCGGCGATCGCCGGTCCGGCGGGGCAGGAACCCCTCGAACACGAACCGGTCGGTCGGCAGCCCCGAGAGCACGAGCGCCGAGACCGACGCGGAGGGCCCGGGGATCACCCGGACGTCGATCCCCGCCTCCACGCATCCGCGCACCAGTCGGTACCCGGGATCGGACAGTCCCGGCATCCCGGCATCCGAGATCAGCGCGACGCGCTCGCCCTCCCGCAACCGCTGGAGCAACTGGGGTGCACGGCGCTCCTCGTTGCCCTCGAAGAAGGAGATCGTTCGGGCATCGATCCCGAGACGGGCCAGCAGCCGCCCGGCCCGCCGGGTGTCCTCCGCGGCCACCAGGTCCACGGAGCCGAGCGTCTCCCGGGCCCGTTCGGTGAGGTCGCCGAGGTTCCCGATGGGGGTGCCGACCAGGTACAGGGTCCCGCTCACGGACAGATGGTCGCACGGCGGGGAGCCGCCGGTAGAGTGGACTCCCATGGCCGCCGCGGCTCCGCACCGGGTCACGTACCGCACTCCCCTTCCCGAGAAGCTCGGGATCCGGGATGGCGCCCGGGTGCTGATCGCCAGCGCCCCGGACGGGTTCGCGCCGGGGGACCTGCCCGCGCGCGTTCAGATGCTCCGAGCCGCCCGGGGGCCCCTGGATGTGGTCCTCGTGTTCGCGACGCGCCGGAGCCAACTCGCGCGCCGGTTCGGGACGCTGGTCCACGCCCTGGCCCCGGCCGGCCGCCTCTGGGTGGCCTGGCCGAAGCGAGCATCGGGAGCGCCCACCGACCTCTCGTTCCCGGTGGTCCAGCGGATGGGACTGGATGCGGGCCTCGTGGACAACAAATCTGCGGCGATCGACCAGACGTACCAGGGCCTGCAGTTCGTCCACCGCCTCGTGGACCGCCCGAGGCGATGACCGACACGGAAGCGGCCACCGCCGCTCCGATCACACAGACGGCCCCGGGGGCCATGGCCGCCCTGCGCCGGATCCTGAACCGGCCGGTGGTCGCGATCGTGGCGGTGGGGCTCATCGCCGGAGTCCTGCGGTTC
Organism: Actinomycetota bacterium; assembly: GCA_035643355.1. GTDB lineage: Bacteria > Actinomycetota > UBA4738 > UBA4738 > HRBIN12 > DASQQQ01. The sequence continues at coordinate 5,738 of DASQQQ010000132.1, forward strand.
ATGCACCTGGGCTACCCGGGCAGCCGCGTGTTCGACGAGGTCTACTACTCGAAGTCGGCCTGCATCTTCCTCGGCTACTCGAACCAGCGCTGCGATATCACGAGCGCCGACGAGAAGTACTGGCGGAACGACAAGAACGACACGGGCGCTTGGGTCCATCCTCCGCTGGGGAAGTGGGCCATCGCGGCGGGCGAGCTCGCCTTCGGCACCGACGCCTTCGGTTGGCGGGTCTCGGCCGCCGTGTTCGGGACGGCCACGGTGATGGTGCTGGCCGGGATGGTGCAGCTCCTGTTCGGGAGCCCCATCTGGACCTTCACCGGCGGCCTGCTCCTAGCCACCGAGAGCCTGGAGTTCGTGCAGTCGCGGGTGTCGATGCTCGACATCTTCGTCACGTTCTGGATCGCCTCGGGCTTCCTGCTGTTGCTGCTCGACCGGCGATGGATGGACCAGCGATCACCGGCGATGGCAGGGCCCCCGGAGCCGTCCGAGCCTTCGGAGCCGCACGAGCTGTCGGAACCATCCGAGGAGGGCGCCCCGGTCCCGGGGCAAGAGGTCGCCGCCGCTCGGCACGTCCCCTCGCCCTTCTTCCGTCCGTGGCGGATCGCGGCCGGGATCGCGTTCGGGGGGGCCGTGGCCTCCAAGTGGTCCGGCCTCACGGGGATCGCCGGGGCCCTGGCCGTGGCCTTCGTGTGGGAGGTCTCGCGCCGGCGCCGGGCCGGGGTGCGCCACGCCGTCTGGCGCACGTTCCAGTGGGAGAGCTTCCCCCTGGTGGTCATCTTCCTGGCCCTCCCGGCCCTCGTGTACGTGGCCTCGTACCTCGGATGGTTCCTGCACTTCGGCTTCCACTGGAAGGACTGGATGCACCTGCAGGGGGACATGGCCAGCTACCACGAACACCTCAAGTCGGTCGACGAGAGCGGCAAGCCGATCCACCCGTACCTCGCGCAAGCCTGGAAGTGGATCGTGCTGTGGCGACCGGTCTTGTACTTCGCTCGGTACGGCGACGACGTCCGCCGCGTGATCTACGCGAACGGCAACCCGGCGATCTTCTGGGGCAGCCTCGTGGCCCTCCCCTACGCGGGGTTCGCCTGGTGGCGCAGGCGCGACTGGCGAGCCGGCTTCGTGGTGCTGACCGTGGCGGCCCTGTACCTGCCCTGGTTCCTCGTCTCCCGTCCCCAGTTCTTCTTCTACGCCACGCCGATCACCCCCTTCTTCGTGCTCGCGTGCGTCTACGCGCTGCGGGACCTGGCCCGGGTGCACATCGGCGGGTCGGTCTCCCGGCCGTGGCTGCCGGTGGCCGTGGGGCTGGTGATCCTGTCGGTGGCGCTGTTCTTCTGGTTCTGGCCGGTGCTGACCGGTGGTCCGGTCTCCAACAGCGCCTTCCAGCTCCGGGCCTGGTTCCGCTCCTGGGTCTGACCGGGTCGGAGCAGCTCCCCTCGCTGCGGTGGATCGCGGGCCGCCCGCTGACCACCGGTCACGGCCGTCGGTGCCTCGGCGCGGGACGGGCCGACTACGATGCGGCGCGATGGCGGAGCGGGAGCACACCTTCATCTCGATGGGCGATGGGGTGCGCTTGCACGCCACCCTGTACCTGCCCCAGGGCTCCGGGCCGTGGCCGGCGCTGCTGGAAGCCCTCCCCTACCGCAAGGACGACCTGACCGCCTCCTACCGTCCGGAGTATGAGCGGTTCGCGGAGCACGGCTACGCGGTGTGCCGGGTGGACCTCCGGGGGACCGGCACCTCCGAGGGTGTGGCCGAGGACGAGTACCCGCCGGTGGAGCTCCGAGACCTGAACGAGGTGATCGCGTGGCTCGCGTCGCGCCGCTGGTGCAGCGGCGCCGTGGGGATGTTCGGGACCTCGTACTCGGGGTTCAACTCGGTCCAGGTCGCCATGACCCGGCCGCCGGCCCTCAGGGCGATCGTGTCGATCTTCGCCACCGACGACCGCTACACCTACGACGACGTCCATTACTACGGCGGGGCGCTCAAGGCGCTGGACCTGATCGACTACCCGGCCTACATGGTGGCGATGAACGCGCTGCCGCCGGTCCCCTCCCTGTACGGGCAGGGCTGGCGCGCCGAGTGGGAGCGACGGGTCACCGGCTCCGAACCCTGGCTGATCCGCTGGCTGCAGGAGCAGAACCGGAGCCCGTACTGGGACCACGGCTCCCTGTGTACCGACTACGGCTCGATCCGAGCCGCCACCATGATCGTGGCCGGGTGGGCGGACGGCTACTGGAAGGACGCGCTCCACGTGCTGGAGTCCCTGCGCTGTCCCAAACGGCTGCTCCAGGGGCCGTGGGCGCACGCCTCGACCGAGACCTCGCTCCCCGGCCCCAACATCGACCTGTTCCCAGAGATGGTGCGATGGTGGGACCGCTGGTTGAAGGACGAGCCGAACGGCGTGGATCGGGACCCGCCGATCGTCTGGTTCGCGCGGCGGTCGACGCGGCCGGAGCCGGACCTGTCGAGGATGGGAGGGGAGTGGCGGTTCGAGCCCGGATGGCCGTTGGAGCGGAGCCGCCGGCACGAGCTGCCCCTGTCCGGTGCCGCCACCCCCGGGCGGGTAGGCCCCGGTCCCGACGAGCTCGAGGTGCGAGGAGACGTGGGGTGGACCGCCTGGATCTCCTGCGCCGGACACCTGCCCTACGGGCAGCCCGTCGACCAGCGGCCCGACGAGCCGTTCTCCCTGGTCTACGACTGGCCTCCGCTGGAGGACGAGGTGGAGCTGTTCGGGCGGGTCCGGCTGGATCTCACGGTGAGCGCCTCGGCCCCGGTGGCCTACGTCTCGGCCAAGCTCTGTGACGTCTTCCCCGACGGCACGTCCGCGCTCGTGGCGCGGGGGTTCCTCAACCTCACCCACCGCCACTCGCACGAGCACCCGGAGGCGCTCGAGCCGGGGCGACCGGTCCGAGCCCAGATCGACTTCCTGCTCACCTCGTGGGTGTTCGAAGCGGGCCATCGTCTGCGGTTGGACCTGGCCGGCACGGACTGGCCGAACGTGTGGAGCCCCCCCCAGCCCGTGACGATCACCGTGGATCGATCCGCCTCCACGCTGATCCTGCCCACCCTGGATGGACCGTCCCCCCTCACCGAGCGCCCGGCGCTGCCTCCGTCCGGCCGCGAGCAGGAGCGCCCTACCCCGGCCCCCGGTTCCCGGGGTGGCGGGGACGAACGCGACGGAGGGGTCACGTGGCGGATCGAGCACGACGTCCTCGAGCGGCGCACCCGGGCCGTGGCCGGCAGCGAAGCCTGGACCGAGGCCGAGGGGGACCGCCCCCGGATGTTCGAGGGGTACGGCGGGTGGGTGGAGGTCTCCACCACCGACCCCGGGCAGGCCCGGGCCCGGTCCCGGACCCGGCTGATCGTGGAGTGGCCGGAGGCCACCGTCGAGGCCGAGGCCCGGCAGGTGGTCCGGTCCGACGCGCACGCGTACCACCTGGAGCTCGAGCTGGACGTGCGGGAGGACGGGCAGACCCGCTGGTCCCGGCGGTGGGAGCATCGGTTCCCCCGCGACCTGCAGTAGACGGGCGCCTGCCGCTCGATCCTCCGACCCGACCTATGAGAAGCCGGGCAGGTGCTCTCGGAACAGCAGGTAGCCGGCTCCCGCACCCAGATCCAGGAGCAGGTGGGCGATCACGAGCGGCCATGCTCTTCGGGTCCGCACGAAGATGAAGCCGAAGAGCAGGCCCATCCCGAAGTTGCCGGCGAACCCGCCCCAGCCCTGATACAGGTGGTAGGTGCCACGCAGGAGGGCGCTCGCGAGGATCGCCGCCACCGACGTGGCGCCGAGCTGCTGCAGCCGGGTAATGAAGTAGCCGGCCACGATGATCTCCTCGAGCAGCGCGGCCTGGATCGCGCTCATGAACAGCACCGGGACGGTCCACCAGTGCCCCGCCGGGACGGGCACCACGAACCGGTTCACGCCGAGGGCCACGGCGCCCAGGTAGACGGCGATGCCGGCCGCACCCACCACCAGGAACAGCACCAGCCCTCGGGCCAGGTCCCGGCGAGGTCGATCCAGGGCCAGGCCGATGGCCGCCGTGCCCTCACCGTTGCGGCGCACCAGGTACAGCACCAGCCAGGCCGGTGCCAGCCCGAAGACGAAGTTCGCCACCTGGGTGGGGAACGGGACCGTTGGGACCACGGCCACCGTGACGCCTTTCACCGGCGCCGACGTGAGGCTGATGACCGCGTAGACGGCGCTGGCGAGCAGGGAGAGCGAGAGCACCACCAGGAGCTCCTCGCGGATGGTCCTGGCGGGCAGGACCGGCCGCGGGGCTCGGGCCCGCACGTCCAGACGCATGGAGGAACTGTACGGCGGTCGGAGATACTGGACCCGGAGCGGAGCGCAGACCGACGGAGGCGCGCATGCCGGCGGAGGACGAGTTCGAGGACGTCGCGGGACCCAGCGAGGGCGGACCCGAGCCGGAGGAGGCCGTGGATCTGGCGGCCGAGGTGGCGGGGGTGATGGAGGTGCCGGTGGGTCGCATCGCCGTGGAGCCGGATGGCGACGAGATGGCGTGGCTCGTCCTGGACGGGGGCCGCGTCACCTGGTTCAACCTGCGAACGACCACCCGCATGAAGCCCGAGCGGCGTTCGCGCTTCGTCCGGGCGCTGGCACAGCTCGCCCGCGGCATCGATCGCCTCCGACCGATGATCGAGGGGCTCGAGGTGGGCCACCGCTACGCCGTCGAGTACCGCAACCAGGAGATCCGCCGGAACATGCGGGTCAAGGGGGTGCTCCGTGACCTATCCGGGTTCCGCGTGGGCAAGGGCGTGAGCGGGGCCGGGTGGGTGCTGACGATCGAGACGAAGCCGCTGCTCGGGACCCCGGCCCTCTTCCACCTCGACACCGACGTCCTGGTCGACATGCGGCCGGCCTGAGCGCCGATAGACTCGCGCTCCGGACCGACGAGGAGGGAGCGGCGATGGCCAGGGAGTCAGCCGACGTCGTGGTGGTCGGCGCCGGGACGGTCGGTGGCTGGGCGTCGGTCTTCGCCGCCGAGAACAGCGCTCGGGTGATCGTCCTGGAGGGAGGCCTGGCCGGACAGGGAGCCAGCAGTCGGGCGGCCGGCGTGGTCCGGGCCCAGGGCGGCACCCCCGCCACCGTGGCCCTCGGCCGGTGGTCGATCGACTTCTACCGGTCGCAACCCGAGCGGCTGGGCACCGACTCCGGCTTCCGCGAGCTCGGCTACCTGATCCTGGCCGTGACCGGGGGGGACGAGCGAGCCGGCCGGGAGCGGGTGGCCATGCAGCAGCGCGCCGGGCTCGACGTGCGGTGGGTCTCGGCCGGGGAGGCCGTGGAGCTGAACCCCACGCTGGCCGCGGCCGGGCACCGGGGGGGGAGCTACGCGGCCGGCGACGGCTGCATCGATCCCCCCAGGAACGTCCGGGCCTACTCCTTGGCCATGCAGCTGGCGGGCGTCGATCTGCGCGAGCGCACGCCGTTCCTCGGCGTGCGGACCCGGCAGCGGGGCGCTCGGCGGCGGGTGACCGGGGTGCGGATCCCGGGCCGGGTCATCGCCACCGAGCGGGTGATCCTCACCGGCGGGCCGAGCCTGCGCGCGGTGGGCAAGCTGGTCGGGACGCGGATCCCGGCCGGCGGGGCACGGCATCAGGTGGCCGTCTCGGCGCCGCACCGGGCCTTCGAGGTGGAACGGCAGCCCATGGTGTTCGACCTGGGAGCGGGACTGTACTGGCGGCTGGAGGAGGGCGGGCTGCTGTGGGGCATGAGCAATCCGAGGGAACGGCCGGGACCCGCTCGCGACGTGGACTGGC
>DASQQQ010000133.1:0-2339 GCA_035643355.1 Actinomycetota bacterium
TGCCCTTCGAGCCGGGGCCGGTCGTGGACCAGTTCGGATGGCGGTTCCGTGTGGTGGAGGTGGACGGGGGCCGAGTGGTCCAGGCGTTCTGGCGGGGCGGGTGGGAGGACCACTACACGTTCACGCTCGAGCCCCAGTTCCCGGTCGACTACGAGGTCGCCAACCACTTCACGTCCACGCATCCGGACTCCCGGTTCGTCCGGACGCTCACCGCCCAGCTCTCCTGGCCCGAGCGCTCACTGATCCTGCGGGATCTCGAGCTCTCCGAGGTCACGCCGGACGGAGGGACCGTCCGCCAGATCGCCGCAGGGGAGCTCCTGGACGTGCTGGCATCGCGGTTCGCGCTGAGCTTCCCGGAAGGGACCCGGTTCCGAACCCGGTCCGAGCGCGGGTAGGGCGACCGTCCGATCGGGGCGGCGGGAAGGGCTGGCGAGCATCGCTGGCTACCAGGACTCGCTACCAGCGGTCCCGGTGGAGGATGTCCTCCAGCGCCCGGCGCTTGGGATGCTCGATCGGCCGCAGCGCACGATCGGCCGGGTACCCCAGGGCGATGAAGATCGCCGCCTCCCGGTCCTCGGGCAGGCCCAGCGTCTCCCGGACCAGCTCCTGCTCGGCGATCGAGGCGTGGCTGCTCCCGATCCCGAGGTCCGCCGCGGCCAGCATGATCGACATCGTCATCTGACCCAGGTCGTACCAGTAGGTGTCGCGCTCGTCCCGGTCCTCGACGGCCGGCATGACCAGGACGATCGTGGCGGCCGAGTCGGCCAGGTGGCGCGCGTACCGCCACGCCCCCGACAGCCGGCGGAGCCGATCGCGGTCGGTCACCACCACCAGGTCCCAGCCCTGCTGGTTCGTGGATGAGGGCGTGCGCCGGGCCGCCTCGACGATCCGCTGGAGGTCGTCCTCGGCGATCGGCCGGTCCGCGTACCGCCGGACGTTCCGACGAGCCCGGATCGTGTCCCAGGTCTCCATCCCCCAACCTTACCCGTCGGAGCGGGAACGGCGGCCCGGCCGCTCAGGGTCCCGAGAGCTCTTGCTCGATCGGTGAACGGAAGCGGGGCCGGATCCGGACCGCTCCCAGCCAGGCGCGCAGGCGTTCGCGCTCGGCCTCGATCCGCCGTCGGGTGGTCCGGTCGAGGGGCTCGAGGAGCCGGACGACCACCTCGCCGTCGGCGCTCTGCGTCCATCCCCCGACCAGCCGCCCATCCGCCCAGACCGTGGGCCCGGCGTTGCCGTTGCGGTCGAACAGGAGGCGCCCGTGGGGCCCCAGGAACCAGTCGCGCTCCTTCCACCCCATCACGGTGGGGTCGAGTCCGGGCAGCAGCGCGGCCCACGGTTCGGGCCGCGGCACGGGCTCGAGGTCGTCGGGCAGGAGGTACCCGGTGCCCTCCTTCATCTCGACCTCGACGGCCTCCACCGCCCGCAGGGTCTGTGCGGCGAGCTTCGCCGTCCACCCGGTCCACCACCGGACGTCCGCCATCGTGCCGGGACCGAATGCCCTGAGCCATCGACGCAACAGGTCGGTGCGGGCCTCATCGTGCTCCACCACAGGGAGCGGTTCGGCGAGCCAGTTCTCGGTGCGCGCCCACCGGTACTGGCCCGAGGTCCATCCTCCCAGCGGCCGGGTCCGGACGATCCTCCCGTCCGTGGCCAGCAGGAAGAGGATCCTGGTGGAGACCCCCATCGTGCCGCCCCAGCGCTTGCCTTCCCCGAACGTCAGCTTGCTCCCGAGCTCGGGCACGTCCTTCGTGAGCTCCCGTGCGGTGGCCTCGCCCCGAGCACCGAGCGCTCGGAGCGTCGCGTGCTCCACCCGACGGATCCACCGTGCTCCCCCGGATCCGGGCGCGACGCCCTGTTCCTCGAGCATCCGGGTCAGGCGCCGACGCTCGCCCGGTGCCAGCGCCTTGGTGCACGCCTCGTCCATCACGGCGGCCAGGTCGCGGGGCACCACGAACAACGTTCGGCGCATCCCCAACATCCGGACCAGCGATCGTCGCTCGTAGAGGGCGTCTTCCATGTCGGCAGTCCGGAAGCGCTGCACCCGCGCGTACGCCGAGAGGAACACGGTGGAGGGATCGCTCGAGTGCAGGCCCACCATCGCCCGGGCGACCTCGTCCACCGTGGCCGCCGGCTCCCCCAGGCGGTGCCGGAACCCGAGCCGAGCGCGCCGCTGCTCGATGCCGATGCGTGCCATGACCAAGGGGAGGGTCAAGCCTCTTCCCGCGCCCGGACGATGGACACATCCCTCACGAGGTCAAGGAGATGTCCACGGGTCCCGATCCTCGATCGCCCGCGAGGAACGAGCCGAGGCGGCTGCCCTCCTCCGCGATCTCGGCCCG
>DASQQQ010000134.1:0-2281 GCA_035643355.1 Actinomycetota bacterium
ACGCTATCACCGCCGCTCCCGCGCCCGGCCACTGGTAGCGTGGACGCCATGCCTTCCGTGGCCCGGATCAACATCACCCCGGTCAAGTCCACCACCTTGCATCACCCGCCGTGCGTGGAGCTGGGCCCCCGGGGGGCCGAGGGCGACCGGCGGTTCTTCCTGGTCGACGGCGATGGCCGGCGCTTCTCCGGCGACCGCAAGGGGCCGCTGCTCGCCGTCCGGGCCGATCACGACCCGGCGACGGACAGGCTCCGATTCCGTCTCCCCGAGGGTGCGGAGGCGGAGGGGCCGGCCGCCGCCACCGGGGATGCGCTCGTGGTGAACTTCTATGGGCGTGACGTGCCCGCCCATCTGGTGCCCGGACCGTGGGAGGGGATGCTCTCGGCGTTCGTCGGTCGGCCGGTCCGCTTGGCCCGGCCCGACCGGACGGGCGATGCCCTCGACGTGGAACCGGTCACCCTGGTCTCCCTGGCCTCGGTGGATGAGCTCTCGCGCCAGGGCGGCAGCGAGGGTCGCGTGGATCCCGACCGGTTCCGCATGCTGCTCGAGGTCGACGGCTGCGGCCCCCACGAGGAGGACCGGTGGTGGGGACGGCTGCTCAAGATCGGCAGGGCCGTGATCCGGGCCGGCGCACCCGTGCCGCGGTGCGTGGTGACCACGCTGGACCCAGCCACGGGGATGCGGGACTTCCCCACGCTCTCGGTGATCAAGCGCTACCGGGGCGTGACCTCCGGCAACGAGCTTCCGTTCGGGATCTACGGCCGGGTGGAACGGGTGGGCGCCGTGGCTGTGGGTGACCGGATCGATCTCCTGGACTGACCCTGACCTCACTCGGTGCGGGAGAACTGGACGGCCGCACCGATCAGGGAGACCACGCCGATCAGGGCCATGACCAGCAGTTCCAGCCACGTGGCCACATGCCAACCGGCCCACGTCATGCCCGGGTTCAGGATCGCGGCCACCTTCGGCGCCACCCCGATGTGCCCGAAGATCGCCCCCCGCATCGGATCCACCGCGTAGCTCAGAGGGTCGACGCGCGTCAGGGCCTCCAGCCAGGCGGGCAGCTGCGAGACGGGGAACACCGCACCGGACAAGAAGAACATCGGCAGGACGATGAACTGGATCACGACCTGGAACGATTCGATCTGGGTCATCCGGCTGGCGACCAACGTCCCGACCGCCGTCACCGTGAAGGCCGTGAGCGCCATCATGCCCAGCAGCGCCAGGAGCATCGTCGGCGAGTAGGGGATCCTTACCAGCCCGGCCAACGCGAGCATGATGGCCGCCTGGACCGTGGCGACGGTGCCGCCCCCGAGGATCTTCCCCATGACCAGGGCGGTCCGGCCGATCGGCGCCACCAGCATCTCCCGCAGGAAGCCGAACTCCCGATCCCACACGATCGACACGGCGGAGAAGATGGCCGTGAACAGGACGGTCATGGCCAGGATGCCTGGGAACATGAACGTTCGGAAGTCGAAGCCCGCACCGCCCGGGATCAGCCTGGCCAGTCCCGTCCCCAGGACGAACAGGAACAGGATCGGCTGCACGAGGGAGGTCACGATCCGCATCCTGTTGCGGAAGAAGCGGATCATCTCTCGCCGCCAGACCACCGCGATCCCCCGCAGGTCGTGCTGCAGGGTCTCGCCGACGGTGGCGGGAACGGTGACGGTCACTTCGGCCAGGGCTATCGCCTCCCTGCCCACCGTTGCCGGCGGGATCGGTTGCGATCGGTGATGGACGCCTCGGCGTCCCGGATGGTCCGCCCCGTGTAGGTCATGTACACATCGTCCAGGCTCGGTCGTGCCACGCTCACCGCGGCGATGGGGATCTCCAGCTCGGCGAACAGGCGCGGCACGAACTCTCCGCCCTGCTGCACCTGGAACCGCACCAGGCCGTCGGCATGCCTGGCTTCGATGCCGAACCGCCGTCCCAACACGGCGACAGCCGCATCGTCGTCCGCGGTGCGGATCTCCACCCGGTCGGCCCCGACGCTGGCCTTCAGCTCCTCCGGCGTGCCGGTGACCACGATCCGACCCTCGTCGATGATCGCGATCCGATCGCAGTACTCCGCCTCGTCCATGTAGTGGGTCGTCATGAACAGCGTGATGCCCTCGCGGGCCTTGAGCTGCACCACGTACTCCCAGATGTGGGCCCGGGTCTGGGGGTCGAGGCCGATCGTCGGCTCGTCCAGGAACAGGACGCGCGGCGAATGCAGCAGCCCGCGAGCGATCTCCAGCCGCCGCTTCATGCCGCCGGAGAACGTGCGCACCAGGCCGTCCCG
>DASQQQ010000135.1:0-5626 GCA_035643355.1 Actinomycetota bacterium
TGTGCGTGGTGGAGTTCCTCCAGATCACCCGGAGCACGAAGAAGATGCGCGCGCCGTCCTTCAAGGGGCTGCGCGAGGACAAGCTGCCGGGGGAGTGCTTCCTGGAGCTCCCTGCTCCGGGCTCGCCCGGCGCCCCACCGACCTCCTTATCGCGGACGCGGCGTCGTTGAGGCGGCACACGGACGGCTTGACCGCGGGATCGTTCAGCCCAGCTTGCGGAGCGAGAGGGAGAGGACGATCACGACGGCGATCGCACCGATCACCAACAGGGCGCCCAGCACCGCCCCGATCCAGCACAACCAGCGCAGCCGGAACCGAGCTCTGCCCGTGAGGCCGGCCGCGACGGCCACGACCCCGGCCGACGGGATCGCCGCGAACAGCGCATAGGCCCAGCGGTCGGGCAGGCGATCCAGCGGGGCGATCCCCGCCGTGGCCGCGGCGATGGCCGCTACCGCCGAGGCGCCGGCCAGCGCGGCGCCGGCGGACGTCCAGGCCCAGGGGTTCCTCGCCCCGCGCGCTCCGACGGCCCATCGGTCGCTCCGCCGCCCGGGCGCCGTTCCGGGGCGGTCGGGCGCATCGGAGGGACGAGCCGGGCGCTCGGCGTCGACGTCCATCGCGCCTACCTACCATCCCACGGAGGCCGACTCAAGCGCCCCCAGCCTGGTCCGCGTCTCAGAAGGGCTCGAAGCCGGCGCGGACCAGCAGGGCCCGCACGTCGCGCTCGTCCATGCCGCGCTCCACCAGGTCCTTGTAGATCCGCAGCGCCGCGAGCGATCGACCGCACCTGGGGCAGTACTGGAAGTACTCCTGCGCCGGCGTGGTGCACCACGGGCACCGTGTGACGGACACCCGCCGCCCCGGCTCGAGGCCGGTGTCGCCGAGTGCGTCGATGTACCCCTTGCCGTAGTCCCACTGGATGTACTCGTCCTCGCGCACCTCGAACGCCGGCTCGTGCATCCGCGGCTCACCGGTCTGGAGCATGTGCTCGAGGTTCTCCTTCAGCAGGTCCCACTCGTAGAAGTGGTTCTCCCCACAGTCTGGGCAGGCGATCACGACGCCCTTGACCCCCTGCTGGGCGAAGACGTCCCGCATGCCGTCCAGGTCCTCGAGGTCGGCGCGGACGTTCTCCTCCTCCTCCGGCTCCAGACGCGTGGGCTCGGGCTCGTCTTCGTTGCCCCGGCGATCGAGCGGCTCCTCCATCACTCCTCTTCCTTCAAGACGAACGTGCGGAACCCCTCCGCGTACTCCACGCCACCGGCTTCCCCCAGCTGCCGGCCGCGTTCGCGGACCCACGGGGCCGATGCCTCACCTTGCTGAGAACGGTGGCGGGTGAGGGCTTCCAGCTTCACGTCGATCGTCTTCGTGATGTCGATGTACGTATCGGGCTCCTCGGCGCCGAGCCAAAGGCTGGGGATCTCGTAGGGCTCGAAGCCGTCGTCCAGGAGCTCGGGGAACTGCGGACGGGACGGCGCGTCGGGCATCACGGCGCACAGCGCCAGCTCGCCCGCCGCGCGGTGATCCGCGTGGTTGATGTAGCTACGCGCGGCCGACCACAGGCGAGCGGGGTCCGGAGCCACCAGCACGTCGGGGCGGATCCGGCGGACCTCCCGGGCTACGGCTCGGCGTGCGTCCAGGGTCACCTCGAGCATCCCGTCGGCGAAGTCGAGGAACGTCACGGTCTTCACCCCCAGGACCGCCGCGGCGTCCCGCTGCTCCTGCTTGCGGACCTTCGCGATCTCTTCCCGGACGGCCCCCGGCTCGTTGTTGCCGGCCGAGCCGTCGGTGATGCAGACGTAGTGGACCTCCGTGCCCTCGCGAGCCCACAGGGCGACCGTGCCCCCGCACATGTACTCGGCGTCGTCGGGGTGGGCGAAGAGGACCAGCGCGGTTGCGAACCTCATGCCATCGAGCCTACCGGACGGATCCCGGAACCTGCAGCAGACTTGGGGCATGGACCACGAGGGACCGGAGCGGGGGTCTGGGCTGAGGGAAGAGGTCCCCCGTGCCGGCGCGCTCGGGACCGCGACCGCGCTGGGCGGGCTCTGGGGCCTGCTGGGCTACACGGTGCTCTGGGACGGCACGCCCTTCGCGACCGATCGCCGGTTCGTGGAGTCGGTGCTGGGCACCATGGCCCTGCTGCCCATCCGGCTCGTGCTCTGGGGGATCCGGGCATTCGAGCTCCTCACCGGCCGGACCTACAACTTCCCGGACTCGAACTGGTGGATCGGTGCGGTGGCCGGTCTCCTCGGTGCCCTGATCGTGGCGGGAGGCGTCCTGGCGATCCGGACCACGGCGCGCTGGGTGCGCTCGCTCGGCGCCTAGCCGCGGCGCCGGCGGTGCGCCGTCGCCACCACGCCGAACCTCGGTCGGAGCGTGATGACGGGCTGCAGCTCGATGGGGTGCCCCGGCACCGTCCGGAACCGCCAGGCCCGGGCCAGGGTGGCCAGCACCAACACCCCCTCGAGCCAGGCGAACGGTTCTCCGATGCACATCCGCGACCCGGCCCCGAATGGGAGGTACGCGAGCCGAGGCGCCGCGCTCCGGTCCTCGCTCCACCGCTCGGGAGCGAAGGCCTCGGGATCCCGGTACCAGCGGGGGTCCCGGTGCACCAGGTAGGGAGACACCACCACGACGGCTCCCCGAGGGAGCCGCCGGTCTCCCAGCTCGAGTGGGACCGTGGCCCGCCGGCCGATCGCCCAGGCCGGCGGCAGGAGCCGCATCGACTCGGTCAGGACCATCCGCGTGTAGGCCAGGCGTGGCAGGTCCCCCACGGTCGGCGGGCGATCGCCGAGCGCCTCGTCGACCTCCGCGTGCAGGCGCTCCTCCGCTTCCGGGTAGGCCGACAACAGGTGCCACGTCCAGGTCAGCGCGTTGGCGGTGGTCTCATGGCCGGCCAGGAACAGGGTGATCGCCTCGTCCCGGACCTGCCGATCGCTCATCCCCTGCCCATCCTCCTGAGCCCCGATCAGGAGCGAGAGCAGGTCGTTACCGGCCGTGTCCTCCTGGCGTCGACGGGCGATCATCCGCTCCACCACGGCGTCGATCGCGGCCTTGGCCCGATCGAACCGGCGGTTGCTGGGCAGCGGCAGCCGGTCGGTGATGACGAACAGGGGCGAGAACACCCGGTCGAACATCGTCAGCTGAAGCGCCAGCGCGTCACCGATCTCCCGAGCCTGGGTGGTCCCCACCCGCGCGCCGAACAGGGTCCGAGCGACGATGGCGAGCGTGAGCTGCGCCATCTCGTCGCGGAGGTCCAGGACCCGGCCGTCGCTCCACCCGTCGGTGACCCGAACCGCCTCCTCCACCATCGCCTCGCCGTAGCCGTCGATCCGGTCGTGGTGGAAGATGGGCTGGATCATCCTCCGCTGACGCTTGTGCACCTCCCCCTCGCTGGTCAGGAGCCCTTGGCCCAGGGTCCGCCGGGCCGCCTGCATGGTGGGTCCCTTCTCGAACCGGGACCCGTCGGCAACCAGCACCTCGCGGATCAGATCGGGGTGGTTCACCAGGTGGGCGGGGTACCGGGGCAGGTCGATGCGGACGAGGTCGCCGTAGCGTGCCGCGTCGATCAGCACCCCCAGGGGGTCTCGTCGGAACGCCGCGAGCGCACGCAGCCCGGACAGCGGCGGGCCCGGCCGCTCCACCCGCCGGGTCACGGCTCCTTGTACACGGCCCAGAACTTCTTCACCGGGGAGAGGGCCTTCCAGGTCGCCCTGGATCCCTCCGGCGTGATGAGGATGTCACCGGGGCCGGCCCGATGGACCGTGCCGTCCTCCTCGGTCAGCTCCACCTCACCCTCGATCAACACCGCGATCTCGTGGTACGGGGGCTCCATCGGTCCCTCCTCGGGGACCCGCTGCCACATCCCGAAGCTGAACCGCTGGTCCCCCGATCGGAAGACGATGACCTCTTCACCCGGAGGGTTCGTGTCGCCCTCCGGGCGCTCCACCTCGTCCCAATGCAGGTCGTGGTGCCGGTCCGCCTTGATCACCCGGATGCTGCGGTCGACCCCCTCGCTCATCGCCAGACCTCCGACGTCGGCTGCGGGGACAGGCTACCCACCCGGCGGGTCGGGCGCCGCTCGGGGCTCGAGGGGACGCCACATGAAGAGGTGGGCACCGATCACGGGGAGGGTGAAGGGCTCGCCTCGGACCTCGAACCCGAAGCGCCGGTAGAACTCCACCGCCGTGGCTCTGGCGTTGCACCAGACCAGCCCGCCGCCCCGGGACGATGCGTGATCGAGGCAGGCTTCCAGCAGGGCCGCGCCGTACCCCTTGCCCCGGACCTCGGGGAGCGTGGCCATGCCCCGTACACGCCATGCGGTCGGGTCCGAGGTCCCCGGGGGGGCCTCGCGCACGATCGTGGCGATGCCCAGCAGCTCGTCGTCCCGGAAGGCCCCGAGGTGCAGGCTGTCCGGCGCCTCGTCGCCCGGGTACACGAGCTCCTCGGCCCGCTGGTGCGGCCGCAGCACCCGTTGACGCAGATCCCGGACCGCGACCAGGTGGGCCGGCCGGATCGCGCCCTGCTCCTCCATGTCAGACGAGCCTAGCGTCGATCGGTGCCCTCGGCTCCCGGGCCGAGGGCATCCTCGATCGCTCGCACCTGCGCCAAGACCTGCTCGGGGGAGGGGCCACCCCGCAGGGTCCGAGCGCGTACCGACCGGTCCGGATCGAGGAGCTCGGCCCCGTCGGGGAGCCCGTGTTGCAGCCACTCCTCCTCGGTAAGGTCGCGCAGGGACCGTCCCTGCTCCGACAGCTCCCGCAGCAGGACGCCGACCCGGCGGTGGGCCTCGCGGAACGGCACCCCGCCCTTCACCAACACCTCGGCCAGGTCCGTGGCGAACAGCTCCTCGGCCCCCACGGCCCGGCGCATCGCGTCGGCGTGGAACCGGACCGTCTCCACGCAGCCGGCGAGCGCCGCCGTCACCAACCGCAGCGTGTCGGCGGCGTCGAACAGCGGCTCCTTGTCCTCCTGGAGATCCCGCTGGTACCCGAGGGGGAGCCCGTTCAGGACCGAGGTGAGGGTGGTGAAGTCTCCCAGCACCCGACCGGCCTTGGCCCGGGACAGCTCGGCGACGTCCGGGTTCCGCTTCTGCGGCATCATGCTGGAGCCGGTCGTGAACGCCTCGTCCAGCTCCGCCCAGCCCAAGGCCTCGTCGCTCCACCGGATCAGGTCCGCCGCCAACCGGGACAGGTGGGTGCCGCAGATCGCGCCTGTCGCCAGGAACTCCTGCCCGAAGTCCCGGTCCGAGACGGCATCGATCGAGTTGCCGAAGGGCCGGAGTCCCAGGCGCTCGGCGATGGCGGCCGGGTCCAGGGGCAGGGAGGTCGCGGCCAGCGCCCCGGCCCCCAGCGCCGACACGGACGAGCGCTCCCGCCATCCATCCAGGCGCTCCAGATCCCGCAGGAGCGCCCACCCGTGGGCGGCCAGGTGGTGACCGAGGGTGACCGGCTGGGCCAGGCGCCCGTGCGTGGTCCCGGGCATGACCGTCTCGGCGTGTGCCCGGGCGTGGCCGAGGAGCGCCCGCACCAGGCGCTCCAGGCCCGCGGCGATCTCCCGACCGGCATCGAGCAGCCACAGCCGCAGGTCCGTCACCACCAGATCGTTACGGCTCCGACCCGCGTGGAGC
>DASQQQ010000136.1:0-3397 GCA_035643355.1 Actinomycetota bacterium
CGCCGCAGGCCGAGGTCCCGGACCACCGAGGTCCGCAAGCGCCCCACGGTGTGCGCCACACCGGGTGCCCGGACGCCAGGCGCCACGTCCACGGTGTCGAGGATCCCGCCCACCCGGTCCCGCTTCTCCAGCACCACCACGCGTCGACCCGCCTTGGCCAGGTACGCCGCCGCCACCAGGCCGTTGTGCCCGCCACCGATCACGATCGCGTCGTACCGGGTCTGCGCCATCACGCCACCGCCCTCCGGCCGGCCTTCTGCGTCTTCAGCACCTCCAGGGCGGCCAGCCGCCCGGGCGCGCCCATGATGCCGCCGCCCGGATGCGCGGCCGAGCCGCAGATCCACAGGTCCCTGATGGGGGTCCGGTACTTCGCCCACCCGGGCACCGGACGGTTGAAGAACAGCTGCTCGAGGGAGAGCTCGCCCTGGAAGATGTTGCCTTCGGTCAGGCCGGTCATCTCCTCGATGTCGAGCGGCGTGAGGAACTGCTTGTGCAGGATGTGATCCCGGATCTTCGGGAACCGCTCCTCCAGCGTGTCGATCACGGTCTCACCGAACCGCTCGCGCATCTGGTCGTCCCAGACCTCGCCGTCGGCCAGGTGGTACGGCGCGTACTGCACGAAGCAGCTCACGATGTGCTTGCCGGGCGGGGCCATCGAGGGGTCGACCAGCGTGGGGATGATCATGTCGACGTACGGCCGGGAGCTGAACATCCCGTACTTCGCCTCGTCGTAGGCGCGCTCCATGTAGTCCACGCCCGGCGAGAAGCTGATCGCGCCACGGAGCCATTCACCCACCCCGGGCTTGCACGCCAGCTCGGGCAGGCCGTCCAGCGCCAGGTTCACCTTGCCGGAGGAGCCGCGGTACTTGTAGCGCCTCACCTCGCGCAGGAAGTCCTCGTCCAGGTGGCCGGGCTCCACCAGCTTCACGAACGTCCAGTTCGAGTCCAGGCTCGAGAGCACCACGCCGGCCTCGATCTCCTCCCCGGACCCGAGCGTGACGCCGGTGGCCCGACCGTTGCGCACGTCGATCCGGGCGACCGGTGCTTCCGTCCGGATGTCGGCTCCGGCGGCCTGGGCCGCCCGTCCGATCGCCTCGGAGATCCCGCCGGTGCCGCCCTTGGGGACACCCCAGGCCCGGAAGGCACCGTCGATCTCGCCCATGTAGTGGTGCAGCAGCACGTACGCGGTCCCGGGCGACTGGATCCCCTGGTAGGTCCCGATGATGCCCGAGGCGGACATGGTGGCGATCAGCGGATCGGTCTCGAACCACTGCCGCAGGAAATCGGTGGCGCTCATCGTCATCAGCTGCAGGAACGTGGACTGCAGACGAGGGGACAGATCGCGGAAGCTCTTGGCCAGCGGCACGAGCGGCGTCCAGTCGAACGGGTTCATGACGCCCGGGTCCGGCGGCACCACCGACAGGATCGGCTTGATGAACCGCGCCATGTCGACCATCAGCTGGCCGTACTCCTCGTAGGCCTCGGCGTCGCTCTTGGACCAGCGGCGCAGCTCCCGGATCGTCTTGCCATGGTCGTTCACCCGCCACAGGGCGTCGTCCTCGAGGGGCGTGATCGTCCCGTCCAGCGGCAGGATCTCCAGGCCGTGGGCGGGCAGGTTCAGCTCGCGGATGATCTCGGGCCGGAGCAACGAGACCACGTAGGAGAACTCGGAGAACCGGAACCCGGGGAAGACCTCTTCGGTGACGGCGGCCCCGCCCAGCACGTGGCGCCGCTCCAGGACCAGGACCCGACGGCCGGCCCGGGCCAGGTAGGCCGCCGCCGTGAGCCCGTTGTGTCCGCCGCCGATCACGACCGCGTCGTAGCGCCGTGCCACCGTTCCCTCCTTCCATCCCGTGGGGGACCCGTGACGGGGACCGACGCGGTCCTCGCGCCGAACCCAGCGCGTCAGCGCCGACGCCATGCTAGGCCGGGCAACCCCCGCCGACCAGCGACCCCTTGACCACAGGTCAGCGCGGGAGGCGCTGGGGACGGTCGGGGCCGAGGCGTTGCGTGCATACTCTGAGCGGACACCCACCCGCGGTCGGAGAGGAGGGCGTCGTGAGCGTCGGCACCGCGTTCCACCCGCGAACCTCGCAGCTCAACCAGAAGATGGCCTGGGGGGAGTGGTCCGGCTACTTCTCCGCACAGGTCTACGCGGACTTCCACGACATCGAGTACAACGCGATCCGCGAGGCGGCCGCGCTGATCGACGTGACCCCGCTGTACAAGTACGCCATCTCCGGCCCCGACGCCACTCGGCTGGTGGACCGCGTGATGACCCGCGACGCATCCAAGCTGGCGATCGATCAGGTGATGTACACGCCGTGGTGCGACGAGCGCGGCAAGGTGATCGACGACGGCACCGTCGCCCGCCGTAAGGAGCGCGAGTACTTCTGGACGGCGGCCGACGCCAGCTACCGGTGGTTCGTGCTGAACGCGCACGGTCTGGACGTGCAGATCGAGGATGTCACCGATACGGTTGCCGGGCTGGCCGTCCAGGGCCCCAAGTCCCGCGACCTCCTCGAGGTCCTCACCGGTCAGGACTGGAAGGACCTGAGGTACTTCCGCCACCGCCGCACGGAGATCGCCGGGATCGACGTGAACGTGACCCGGACCGGCTACACCGGCGATCTCGGCTACGAGCTGTGGGTGGACGCCGGGGCCGCACTGGAGCTGTGGGATGCCGTGTGGGAGGGGGGCGAGGCCTTCGGGATCCGCGCGGCCGGCATCCACGCCCTCGACGTCACCCGCGTGGAAGCCGGGCTGATCCTGGCCGAGGTCGAGTACACGAGCGCCCGGCACGCGATCAGCGCCGAGCAGGAGTACTCCCCCTTCGAGATCTCGCTGGGCAGGCTGGTCGACTTCGGGAAGGCCGACTTCGTGGGTAAGCACGCCCTGGAGCTCGAGCAGGTGTCGGGCGGACCGGCGCGACGCCTGGTGGGCCTGGAACTCGATTGGAGCGGGATCGAGACGATGTTCGCGAAGCACGATCAGCCACCCGCGGTCTCGGCCTTCGTGCACCGCGACCCCGTCCCGGTCTACCGGCAGGGCAAGCGGGTGGGACGAGCCACCAGCGTCACCTGGGGACCGACCATCAAGAAGATGGTGGGCTTCGGCTCCCTGCCGCCCTCGCTCGCTTCTCCCGGGACGCGCCTGTCCGTGGAGTGGACGGTCGAGGGCGAACGCGGCCGGGTCGGTGCCTCGGTGGACGAGACGCCGTTCCTGGACCTGCCCCGCAAGCGCGCCTGAGGGGCCGAACCCGGCCCCGTATGCGATGATGGGGGCCCGTGCGCGTTTGTTCGGCCCGCGTCCCGATCCTCCTGATGCTCGCTTGCGGTGTGGCCGCGCTGGCCGTGGCCTTCCGGAGCGGTTTGGTGGCGGCCGGCGTGGCGGGCAT
>DASQQQ010000137.1:0-7085 GCA_035643355.1 Actinomycetota bacterium
CCCGGAGCGCTTGGGCATGCGGACGTCCATCAGGATCACGTCCGGCATGAGCTCCTGCGCCTTCTCCACGGCCTCGGCGCCGTCGGAGGCCTCGCCCACGAGCGCGAGGTCCGGCTCCTGGTCCAGGACCATCTGCAGGCCCCGACGGAAGAGCGCGTGATCGTCCACCACCAACACCCGGAGCTGGTCCGATCCGACGACGAAGCGATCCTTGTTCGACACGACCCCTCCGGCTACTCCTCCGACCCCTCCTGCGAGGTGGTCTCCGCCTGGGCCGATTTTAGTCGCTTGCCGCCCCCCACCAAGCGCGTGCGGCGTTTCTCTCGGTGATCGCGGAGCTGCCGCTCCAGCTTCTCGGCCAGCTGATCCAGGGCCGAGTCCACGTCGCTGCCCATCGCCACCGCCCGGAAGGTCTTGCGGGGGGTCTCCAGGGCGGCCTCCACGCGCTTCACGCCGCCCTGGCGGGGGTTCTTCTCGCTGATGACCTCGATCTCGATGCGGGTCACGCGCGGGGCCATACGCCCGAGCCTGGCGAGCTTGTGCTCGGCGGCGCCGCGCATGTGCTCGGTGATCCTGGTGCCGCGTCCCTTCAGGACCAGATCCATCGGCGTTCCTTCCTCCGTCTCCCTCACGCGCTGCGCCCCCGGTTCCGGGGGGAGGTGGGCTCACGCCCGGCTGACCTGGTCTTTGCCCCCACACTCGCCTGCTGAGGGGATCGCCGCCCGAGGCGGCTTAGCACCTTCTCCCGGCACGGACCGGGGCAGGACTTACATCTAAACCGCACCATGCTCAACGACCAAGGGTCGCCTTACGTGGGTCGCTTCGCCTGCGGCTGGCATCGACTACCGGGGGAACGCCCCCCGGGCAACCACAGACCCAGGCGTGAGCCCCGCGCGAGTATACCCACCGCGGGTGCGGGGGCTGCCGGCCCGGGCCGCCGTCAGCAGCCCCACCCAGGTGGCGCCGGCCGTGCGCAGCGCGTCGGCGCAGGCGGCGGCCGTGGCGCCGGTGGTGAGGACGTCGTCCACCAGCAGCACCCGCTGATGCCCAGGAGGTCGCAGGGCGTGGAAGGCCTCCGCCAGCGCGGTGCGCCGGTCGGTGGCGCCGCGCCGGGCCTGCGGCGCGGTGTCCTGGGCCCGGACCAGGAACCCCTCCACGGGACGACCCAGGCCCGCGGCGACGACCTCCGCCAGGGCCCGTGCCTGGTCGAAGCGGCGAGCGGTCAGGCGGGCGCGGGACAGCGGCACCCAGGTGGCCACATTGGCGGGCTCGGACCACACGGCGACGCAGGCCTGGCCTAACGCGCCCGCCACCGCCCGCCACCCCGAGAACTTCAGCCGGTGCACGGCCGAGCGGGCGGGGCCCCGGAACAGGAACGCGGAGCGGGCCAGGTCGATCGCCGCCGGCGGGCAGTCCGAACAGCGCCGCAAGCTGCGGGTCGCGGGTAGCCCGCACCGCTCGCACCAGGGCGGCTCCATCGGCACCAGGAGGTCTCGGCAGCCGGGACAGAACGGCCAGGGCCCGGACCCGCAGGCGGCGCACCGGCGCGGATACAGGACGTCCAGCAGGGGCCGAGCATGCCGCGACCCTAGCGAGGGGATGCGACATCGAGCCGGGCACGCGGCCCCAAGGGGTCGGTCAGGGCAGGGGAACGACCAGGCCGCCCTCGGCGCCACGGCCGTGGCCACGCAGCTCGATCCGGAGCTCACGATGGACCTTGAGCAGCGGGTAGGCCACGATCCGACCCACGCCCGAGGCCTGGTCCAGATCCATCGAGAGGATCTCGTGACGGGCGCCGTCGGCGCTGAGACGGGCGGTGACCGGGCTCGGCGGGGTGACGGACAGCTCGACCCGGATCGAGTCCCCGGTGCACTCCACGTCTCCGATCCGCACCTCCGAGGGACCGAGCGGGAACCGCTCTCCCACCTCGACCCGTCCCCGGCGGACCGAGGCCCGGGGCCACGCCACCGCGAACCTGCGGTCGCCGCGGTACGTGGCCGAGACCCCGTCCACCCGAAGATCGCACACCAGCTCGTACCAGCCTGGGTCCAGGTCCGAGACGCTCACCTCGAACGGCACGAACAGGTCCCGCCTGGGGACGATGTCGAGGGTTGCCTCGCCCACCGGCAGGGCCCGCTGGACCCGACCGTCCAGGGACTCGGTCCTGGCCGCCTGGAGGATCACCTGGTGAGGATCGCGATCCTCGCCCCGGAGGATGAAGGCGCCCTTGAGCGTGGCCGGGAAGCGCTCGAACCGCGTGCGCACCGAGATCCGATCGCTCACCCCGTCCCCCGAACCCTCGCCAACGTCTCAGCGTACGGCGGCCGGAGCACGCCCGCATCGGTGACGATGGCCGTGATCAGCTCGGCCGGGGTCACGTCGAAGGCCGGGTTGGCGGCGGGGGTCCCGGGCGGGGCCACCTGCCCGCCCAGCGGTGCGGTCACCTCCGCGGCGTCTCGCTCCTCGATCGCGATGTCCGCGCCGGTGGGCGTGCTCCGGTCGATCGTGGACAGGGGCGCCGCGACGTAGAACGGGATCCCGTGGTGTGCGGCCAGCACCGCGAGCCCGTACGTGCCCACCTTGTTCGCCACGTCGCCGTTCGCGGCGATCCGATCGGCCCCCACCACCACCAGGTCCACCTTGCCCGCCGCCATCAGGGATCCGGCAGCCCCGTCGGCCACCAGGGTCATCGGGATCCCCAGCCGCTGGAGCTCCCACGCGGTCAGCCGGGCCCCCTGCCATACCGGCCGGGTCTCGTCCACCCAGACGTGCACCCGCCGCCCGGCCCCGTGGGCGGCGACGATGACGCCCTGCGCCGTGCCGATCCCGGCCGTGCACAGGCTCCCGGTGTTGCAGTGGGTGAGGACGTCGGCCGGATCGGGGACGAGCTCGGCTCCGGCCCGGCCCATGGCCGCGCAGGCCTCGCGATCCTCACGCTCGATCGTGAGGGCCTCCGCGACCAACGCCTCGTGGACCCGTTGGCGGGTGCTGCCGACCGAGCAGCACTCGCCCCGAGCCGTCTCCAGCATCCGGTCGACCGCCCACCCGATGTTCACGGCGGTGGGTCGGGTGGCCTTCAGCAGGTCCCCCGCCCGGTTCAGCTCGCGGAAGAGACCGTTCGTGCCTCTGGCCGTGGACGTCGTCACGGCCAGCGCCATCCCGAACGCCGCCGTGATCCCGAGCACCGGCGCTCCCCGGACCGCCAGGGAGCGGATCGCCTCGGCCACGTCCTCCACGCTCCGGCACTCCAGGTACCCCTCGCGGAGCGGGAGCGCCCGCTGGTCGAGGATCGCGACGAGGTCGCCGCGCCACTCCACGGGTGACGGGACCCCGCTCACGTGTCCCGCTCCGCCCGGACCGAACCGACGATCTGCGCCACGGCCGCCGCCAGGTCCGACCCGAACGCGTAGCTGCCGTGGGCCTGTCCCTCCCCCCATCCGGGCGGCACCGTTCCCGCGGGATGGGCGTGGGCCACCGCGCCGGCCCCGCGCTCCCGGTACCAGCGCAGGTGGATGGCCAGGTCCGAGGAGGCGTTCGCCGGCGGGTCGTCCAGCGAACCCCTCAGCACGTCCTCATCCGACAGCCGGGCCAGCTCGCACCCGGTGCGGGTGATCAGCAGGCGCTCGCCGTCCCAGGTGGACAGGTTGCCCTCGCTGCCCTTGATCAGCCCGAGCGAGAACAGGGTCCGCCCGGCCTCCCGGAACCCCGCTAGGTCCCCTGCTCCCACGAGCTCAGGTACTCCTCCTGCTCCGGCGTGAGGCGGTCGATCTCGATCCCCATGGCCCGGAGCTTCAGCCTGGCCACCTCGGCGTCGATCTCGGCCGGCACGCTGTGGACCCCGGGGGTCAGGGTGCCCCGCGACTTGACCACCCACTCCGCCGTCAACGCCTGGTTGGCGAAGGACATGTCCATGACCGCGGCCGGATGCCCCTCGGCCGCGGCCAGGTTCACCAACCTGCCCTCGCCCAACAGGTGCAACCGGCGGCCATCGGCCAGACGATACTCGTCCACGAACTCCCGGATCCGCCGCTGCTCCACGGCCATCCCGGCCAGGGCCACCTTGTCGATCTCGACGTCGAAGTGACCCGAGTTCGCCATCACGGCGCCGTCCTTCATCAGCTCCATGTGCTCCCCGCGGATCACGCTGGTGTCCCCGGTCACCGTGACGAACACGTCCCCGAGCCGCGCCGCCTCCCGGAGGGACATCACCTGGTAGCCCTCCATCGCCGCTTCCAGCGCGGGGAGCGGGTCCACCTCGGTCACCACCACGCGAGCACCCAGACCCCGCGCCCGGGAGGCCACGCCCCGCCCGCACATGCCGTACCCGCACACGACCACCGTGCGGCCGGCCAGGAGCAGGTTCGTAGATCGCATGATCGCGTCCATCGTGGACTGCCCGGTGCCGAACCGGTTGTCGAACAGGTGCTTGGTGTTGGCGTCGTTCACCGAGACGATCGGATAGCGGAGCGCCCCGTCGGCGGCCATGGCCCGCAGGCGGATCACCCCGGTGGTGGTCTCCTCGGTGCCGCCGATCACCTCATCGACCTGGTCCCGACGCTCCTTGTGGAGCAGGCTCACCAGGTCGGCGCCGTCGTCCATCGTGATCTGGGGATGGTGATCGAGTACGGCGCTGATGTGCCGGTAGTACGTGTCGTGGTCCTCGCCCTTGATGGCGAAGGCGCGGATCCCGCTCTGCTCGCACAGGGCGGCGGCGACGTCGTCCTGCGTGGAGAGTGGGTTCGAGGCGCACAGGGCGATGTCGGCCCCCCCGGCCTTCAGCGTCTCCATCAGGTTCGCCGTCTCGGTGGTGACGTGCAGGCACGCCCCCACCCGCACCCCCTGGAGCGGCTTCTCCTTCTCGAACCGCTCGCGGATCTGGGCCAGCACACGCATCTCTCCGGCCGCCCACTCGATCCGCTCCCGCCCCTTCCCGGCCAGGCCTGGGTCCCTCACGTCGCAGTCCATCCCGCTCCTCCCATCAGCACGTCACGGATCACCTCACCGAGGGCGGCCGCCATGGCGTCCGAGGCCTTGATGACCTCCTCGTGGCTCACGGGGACCCCGACCTCGTTCGAGACGAAGAACAGCCCCAGCAGCCGCATCCCCATGGCCCGGGCGGGTACGGCCTCGGGCACCACGGACATCCCCACCACCGACGCCCCCGACCGGCGCAGCATCTCGATCTCGGCCGGGGTCTCGAAGCTCGGGCCGGACATGGCCGCGTACACGCCCCGCGACACGGGGACACCGTGATCGGAGGCCGAGGCCATCGCGAGGTCCGCCAGATCGCGGTCGTAGGCCCCGACCATGTCCACGAACGGCGGAGACCCGTCCGGGCTGCGCCAGCCACGTAGGGGGCTCACCCCCATCAGGTTCAGGTGGTCCATCCCCACCACCAGGTGCCCGGTGGTGAGGCCCTCCCCGATACCCCCGGTCGCCGCGGTGAGGATCGCCGTCCCCGCACCCAGCAGACGGGCCAACCGGACCGGCAGCGCGCACACGTTCATGTCGTTGCCTTCGTAATAGTGGATCCGACCCAGGAAGGCCGCCACCGGGACGCCGCCCAGCTCGCCCAGCACCAGGCGCCCGGCGTGACCGGGCACGGTGGGGCGAGGGAAGCCGGGCAGCTCCCCGAACCCGAACGATGCCTCCTCGCGGAGCGATCCCACCGCGGCCCCCAGGCCCGACCCCAGCACGATACACACGGCGGGTTCGAAGCCGGTCCGCCCCCGCACGGCCTCGGCGGCGTCGTCCGCGAGCGAGTCTCCGGGGCCAGGGAGCGCGGCGATCACGTCGCCGACAGCGCCCGTTTCAGCCGGGCGATGGCGTCGATGGGTGTGGGATCGATCCCCCGTCGCACCCCCACGTACACGGACGTGAAGTCCCCCACCATGACGAGCGACAGGAACCGGCCCAGCATCGAGGAGTCGCGGGCCCACACCTCCTCGGTCCGCGCCCCGGCGGAGCGGGCGATCTGACCGGACAGGTCGAACCGGTCCGCCACGTCCGGATGGTCCCCCTCGTGGCGCAGGGCGATCACGCAGAACCGCTCGCCCTGGTCCTCGGACCACCCCACGACCTCGTTGTGATCGAGCTCGGGCAGGGCCGAGGACCAGGCAGCGACCTTCCCGTTCTCGTTCATCTGGGTCCGCCACCGGTCGGCCGCTACGGCGCCGATCCCCTCGGCCCCCCAGATGACCGGCACCCGGTCCCCGATCCCGACGGCCAGCCGCTTGGCCGGGTTCACCGAGGTGGGAACCGAGGGCCCCAGCGTGGCGGCGAGCGTGGTGAGGTCGCCGGCGGCCAGGCGGAGATCCTCCCCCATCGGCGGGAGCCAGCCCAAGCCCTCGAGCAGCCCGAGCGAGCCCAGCGCCAGGTAGCCGAGAGCCGCGCGGGGCTGGAAGCCCTCGGGCAGGGGGACCCGTGGCAGACCGAGCTCGTGGGCCCGGGCCGCCAGCCGCCCCCCCGAGGTCAGGACGGCCAGCCGGCAGCCCCGCCGCACGGCCTCCTCGAAGCATCCCAGCGCCTCGGCCGTGTTCCCCGAGTACGAGGACACGAGGACCAGGGTGTCGGTCCGGCAGTAGGCGGGCAGCACCGGGCTCCGGACCACCTGCACGGGCACTGGCAGATGGGGCGCTCCCAGGGCGGCGATCACGTCCCCGGCCACGGCCGATCCGCCCATCCCGCAGAAGGCGAGTGCCGTGATGCCCTCGGCCACTGGGGGCGGCGAGGCACCCAGGCCCAGCCGGTGCCCCTCCAGGCAGTGGTGGGGCAGGCCGGCCACGACGTCGATCATGTTCCCCGGGTCGCTCGCCCGGATCGCGACCTCGTCGTCGAGGTCGATCACCGGCGCTTCTTCTTCCCCCGGGGCTTCTCCGCCTCGTCGATCAACATGACCGGGATGCCGTCGCGCACGGGATACCGATACCCGCACTCCCGGCACTCGATCACCTGCTCGGCCTCCAGGTAGTCCACCTCGCCTCGGTCGTTGGGGCAGACCAGGATCTCGAGCAGCTGCGGGTCCAGGCTCACGCGTCACCTCCTCGCCCTCTGATCAGGGCCAGCACCTCATCCGTCTTCTGCTG
>DASQQQ010000138.1:0-8343 GCA_035643355.1 Actinomycetota bacterium
GGAAGAGACATCGAGCCCCAAGGTGACCGCCCAGGACGCGGGGGTCGCACCCGACTTCTCCGGGTGCGCCGGCAAGACCGGCCTGGAC
This sequence comes from Actinomycetota bacterium, assembly GCA_035643355.1. Taxonomy (GTDB): domain Bacteria; phylum Actinomycetota; class UBA4738; order UBA4738; family HRBIN12; genus DASQQQ01. The sequence continues at coordinate 89 of DASQQQ010000138.1, forward strand.
AACGCGATCTGCCGGCACGAGGTGCTGGTGGGGATCCACCCGGACAACCCCGGGCTGGAGAACTCGCTGACCCGCCTGCACGACAACCTGGACCGGCAGCAAGAGAGGGCCAAGGCGACGTCGCACGGCCCCTCCGGGGACCACGGTGCGTCGGGCGACCACGGGAACCCCGGCGGGAACCACTAGGACGTCGGGCCGGCCTGGGGAAGGCGCGCCGAACCAAGTCCGATGCCCGCGGACCTAGTCGTCCACGTCGACCGGGGATGAGCCCGGGACGCCCTCCCCGACGATCGCCTCCCGCAGGGTGGGCTCGGAGTCCTTCGAGGATAGGGCCAGGATCTCGTCGCCCGCCGCGATCACCGTCTCGGGCTGCGGGATGACCACGTGGCCCTCGCGGAGCACGGCGACGATCGCCGAGTCCGTGGGCAGACGCAGCTCGTAGAGTGGCCGTCCCGCGTTCGGCGACGACGGCGGGATCGTCAGCTCGAGCAGCCCCACCCGCCCGCCCTCCAGGCGGAGCAGGCGCACCAGGTCGCCCACGGTCACCGCCTCCTCCACCAGGGCGGTCAGGAGGTGGGGGACCGACACGGCGACGTCCACGCCCCATTGCTCGTTGAACATCCACTCGTTGCGCGGATGGTTCACGCGGGCCAGGACCCGGGGCACGGCGAACTCCTGCTTGGACAGCAGGGAGATCACCAGGTTGTCCTCGTCGTCGCCGGTGGCGGCGACCACCACGTCCGCCGTCTTCAGGTCGGCCTTCTCCAGCACCCAGGGCTCGCACGCGTCGCCGAGCAGGTACTCGAGGTCCGGGTCCCACTCCCGGGCCTCCCTCAAGATCTCGGGGACCTGCTCGATCACCGTGACCTGGTGTTTGCGGGCGGCCAGGTCCGAACCCAGGTGACGGCCCACGGCCCCGGCCCCCGCGATCACGACCCGCATGTCACTGCTCCGCCACGGGGGTCAGGAGCTCGTCCAGCTCGGCGAGCGCGTCCTTGTGCACGATCAGGGCGGCGAAGTCGCCCTCCTGGAAGGTGCTGTCGGCCACCGGGATGAACCCGTGGCCGCCCCGGTCGACCCCCACCACGCAGGTCTTGCCGTCCAGGTTCAGCTCCCGGATCGGTGTCCCCACCAGGTGTTCGGGGACCTGCAGCCGCATGCGGAAGAGGTCGCCCCCGGCGAGGCTCTCCTTGATCTCCTCCCGGGGGTGGGCCAGCATCAGCATCACCTGCTTCACGCCCCAGGTGGTGGTGGCCACCGTCGGGATGTTCAGCCGTTCGTAGATCTCGGCACGGCGCGGATCGTAGATCCGGGCGATCACCTTGGGAACGTGGTAGTGCTCGCGCGCCACCCGGGCGGACACGATGTTGGAGTTGTCTCCGTTCGTCACCGCGATGAAGGCGTCGGCGTCCTTGATGCCCGCCTCCTCCAGGATGTCCCGGTCGAAGCCCAGACCCACGATGGTCCGGGCCTTGAAGTCCGGAGGCAGCCGGTCGAAGGCGGACGGGCGCTTGTCGATGATCGCCACCTCGTGGCCCGCCCTGCCGAGCTGGATCGTGAGCTCGGAGCCGACCCTCCCACACCCGACGATGATCGCGTGCATCGGCCCGTTAGGTTAGCCGACGCGGGGATCCGTTGAACGGCCCTCGGTCCCTTCCACCGCCCAGGGGGCTCCGGCGTCACGGCGTCCGGGGCTGGACTGCCGGCAGGGGCGGCTCCTACCATCGGTGGCGGCATGGCCCCCAACGGCACCGCCTCTCCGGTCGACGTGCTGAAGCGGCTCCTCGTCGGTCGAGCGCTGGCCTCGCACAAGCAGGAACACCAGCTGCTGCCGAAGATCCTGGCGCTCCCGGTGTTCTCCTCGGATCCGCTCTCCTCCGTCGCCTACGCGACCGAGGAGATGATGCTGGTCCTGGTGGCCGCCGGCGCCGGCGCGCTCTCGCTGAAGCTGCCGATCGCGGTGGGGATCGCTCTGCTGCTGGCGATCGTCGTCACGTCGTACCGGCAAACGGTCCGCGCCTACCCCCAGGGCGGCGGCTCGTACATCGTGGCTCGTGAGAACCTCGGGACGGTGCCGGGTCTGGTGGCCGCTGCCGCGATCCTCACCGACTACGTCCTCACCGTGGCCGTCAGCGTGACGGCCGGAACGATCGCCATCACCTCCGCGTTCCCCTCGCTGGTCGGGGACCGGGTGCCGATCGCGATCGCGTTGGTGGGTCTGGTGACGATGGTGAACCTCCGGGGGGTTCGGGAGTCGGGCATAGTCTTCGCGGTCCCCACCTACGGCTTCGTGGCCCTGGTGATGGTGACCCTGGCCGCCGGGTTCGTGGAGTGCGCGACGGGTTGTCCGCGGGCGGCCACGGCGGATCTGCCGCTGCAGGCCGAGGCCGGCTTGGGGCTGTTCCTGGGGCTGAAGGCGTTCTCCTCGGGTGCCACGGCGCTCACCGGCGTGGAGGCGATCGCCGACGGTGTCCCGGCCTTCCGTCGGCCCCAGTCACACAACGCCGCCACCACGCTGGCCATGATGGGCGTGATCTCGATCACGATGTTCCTGGGCATCACGGCGCTCGCGGAGTTCCTGCGGGTGCGGGTCACGGCGGAGCTGGCCGCGTCGCGGTCGGTGCTGTCGCAGATCGGGGAGACGGTGTTCGGGCGCAACGCGCTGTTCTTCCTGCTGCAGGTGTTCACGGCCGGGATCCTGGTGTTGGCGGCCAACACCTCCTTCCAGGACTTCCCCCGGTTGTCCTCGATCCTGGCCAGGGACCGGTTCATGCCTTCGCAGTTCCGGAACCGGGGTGACCGGCTGGTCTTCTCCAACGGGGTCCTGGTGCTGGCGCTGTTGGCATCGGCGCTGATCTGGGTCTTCCATGCGCAGCTCACCCATCTGATCCAGCTGTACGTGGTGGGGGTTTTCACCGCGTTCACGCTCTCGCAGGCGGGGATGGTGCGCCGGTGGATGCGTCGGAGGGGCCCGCAGTGGCGGCGGAGCGCGATCATCAACGGCATCGGGGCGAGCGTCACCGGGGTGGTCCTGGTGATCGTCACGATCACGAAGTTCCGGGGCGGCGCCTGGATCGTGATCACGGCGATCCCGGTCATCGTGGCGTTCTTCCTCGCCGTGCACCACCACTACGAGCGGGTGGGGACGATGCTGCGGGCCCGCGATCTGGCGGTCGATGCCGAGCGTCGGAACGCGGTGGTGTTCGTGGTGGCCGATCTGGGGCCGGCCACGATCGACGCCGTGGCGTACCTGCGGGCCCTGCGCCCCGAGCGGGTGGAGCCGGTGTTCGTGGGGCCCGCGGACGCATACGAGCGCGTTGCCACCGCCTGGGATCATCGGGCACCGCGGTTCGGGCGCCTGCACCCGTTGCGGCAGGCCCAGCTCCACCCGGTGCGGGCGCTCCGGGACCACGTCCGGGCCATGGCCCGGACCCAGGAGGAGTTCGTCACGGTGCTCATCCCCGAGCTCCTCCACAGCCACACGTGGCGACAGTTCCTCCGCCGGCGGCAGACCCTGCTGCTGAAGGCGGCCTTCCTGTTCGAACCCGACATCGTGGTGATGAACGTCCCGCTCTTGCCCGAGGAGCTCCTGGATGCCGAGGCCCATCGCCACCACACGGCGGAGCTCGAGCGGACCGTCGCGCTGGTCCCGGTCTCCGCGGTGCACGACGCCACGGTCGAGGCGGTGTCGTACGCGATCTCCTTGAACCCGTGGCGGGCGGAGGCCCTGTTCCTGGCCACGGATCTGAACGAGGTGCCGGCCATCATCGAGCAGTGGGGCAACAAGCAGATGCCGATCCCCCTGTCCGCGATCGAGGCGCCCTTCCGTGACATCGGCGCCCCCCTGCTCGAGGAGGTGCGCAAGCACACCGACCGCGGTGACACGGTGGTGACCGTGGTGATCCCCGAGTTCGTGGTGCATCGGTGGTGGGAGCACCTGCTCCACAACCAGACGGCCTTCTACATCAAGCGCCTGTTGCTCTTCGAGCCCCGCGTGGTGGTGGCCAGCGTGCCCTTCCACCTGGGCGCCGAGAGCCGGGCCGCCACGGCGGCCGCGTCGTAGCATCCTCCCGCCATGTCGGAGTTGAGCTCCCGCCGGATCCAGGGTCGCGTGGGCGGCTACCTCAAGCGCGTGCTCGTGGGCCGGGCCGTGGCCAGCCAGAAGCTCGAGCACACCCTGCTGCCGAAGATCCTCGCCCTGCCGGTGTTCTCGTCCGACGCCCTGTCCTCGGTGGCGTACGCGACGGAGGAGATCCTGACCGTCCTCCTGGGGATCGGGGTGGGTGCCGTGGCCTATCCGAAGGTCTTGCCGATCTCGGTGGCCATCGCGTTGCTGATGGCGATCGTGGTGACCTCCTACCGGCAGACGGTCCGCGCGTACCCGAACGGGGGCGGGGCCTACATCGTGAGCAAGGACAACCTCGGGACGGTCCCCGGACTGGTGGCGGCCGCGGCCCTGCTGGTCGACTACGTGCTCACGGTATCGGTCTCGATCGTGGCCGGCGTGTTCGCGCTGGTCTCGGCGGCCCCCGCCCTGAACCAGCACAAGGTGATCCTCTCCCTGGTGTTCATCGCGTTCATCACCCTGGCGAACCTCCGCGGCGTCCGTGAGTCGGGGACGCTGTTCGCGGTTCCCACCTACGCCTTCATCCTGTCGATCCTGTCGATGATCGTGGTGGGCTTGATCGGCTGCGTGGGGGGCTGCCCGGCCGCCCAGCCGGTGACGCCGCTGCCGGAGCTGGCGGGGGCGACCGCGGCGAGCATCCCCCTGTTCCAGATCCTCCGGGCCTTCGCCTCCGGGTCCACCGCGCTCACCGGTGTCGAGGCCATCTCGAACGGCGTGCCCGCGTTCCGCCGGCCACAGGCGCGCAACGCCGGGGAGACCCTGGCCATCATGGCCACGATCGCGATCACGATGTTCCTGGGTATCTCCTTCCTGGCGAGCCACATGCACGTGACCGTGAGCGCGGATCGCTCCGTGGTGGCGCAGATCGCCCACACCGCCTTCGGGGGCGGCTTCGCCTTCTACATGGTCCAGACCTTCACCACGGCGATCCTCGTGCTGGCCGCCAACACCTCGTTCCAGGACTTCCCCAGGCTCTCGGCGATCCTGGCCAGGGACCGGTTCATGCCCCGCCAGTTCCAGAACCGCGGCGACCGGCTGGTCTTCTCGAACGGCGTGATCGTCCTGGCCGGCCTGGCCGGGCTGCTCGTCTACGCCTTCGATGCCAACCTGTCCCGCCTGATCCAGCTCTACGTGGTCGGCGTGTTCACGTCGTTCACCCTGTCGCAGACCGGGATGGTGCGGCACTGGCTGAAGGAGCGTCACAGGGGACCCGAGGCCCAGCGCGGTTGGCAGCGGGCGATCGTGATCAACGCGATCGGGGCCGTGGCCACCTTCATCGTCCTGATCGTGGTCCTGATGACGAAGTTCGAGCACGGCGCCTGGATCGTGGTCGTGGCGATCCCCGTGCTGGTGGTGCTGTTCATGACCGTGCACCGGCACTACGTATCGGTGATGACTCAGCTCCGGCGGGGCACGGTCCGGGCCGGGGAGATCGGGGTCAACCACCTCGTCTTGCTGGTGCGTGAGCTCGATGCGGCGACGGCCGAGGCGGTTGGGGTGGTGCGGTCGATACGGCCCACCGAGCTCCACGTCGTCCACCCCACGTCCAACGGCATCGCGCCGGAGCTGCAGCAGCGGTGGCGCGAGTTCTCGATGGGCGCTCCGGATCTGGAGGTCCTGCCGGTGTCGAACGGGAACCTGACGCAAGCGGTCCGGGCCTACATCGGTCGGTTGGATCGGGCCTCGTCGGACTTCGTGAACGTCGTGATCCCCGAGGTGATCGGCGAGGGCCTTGCCGGCTACCTGTTCCGCCGCTGGTCCCTGGTGCGGCTGAAGGCCGGGCTGCTGCGGGAGCCCAACGTGGTGGTGACCGACGTGCCGGTCCACGTGGACGAGGGCAACCTGGGGAGGGTGGACGGCCGCCCCCTGATCCCCTCGCGCACGGTGGCCCTGGCCTTCGTGTCCGCGGTGAACGACGCCAGCATCCGGGCCGTGAACTACGCCCAGTCCCTTGAGGCCGCGGAGACGCGGGCCATCTACTTCGACCTCGATCCGGACGTTGCGCACCGGATGCAGGAGGAGTGGGGGGCGGCCGGCCTGCGAATCCCCCTCGACATCGTGGAGGCCCCGTTCCGGGATCTGACCGGCCCCATGTTGGACGAGGTCCGTCGGCACACCGAGCGGGAGGACACCGTGGTGCTGGTGGTCGTCCCCGAGTTCGTGGTGCGACGATGGAGGCAGATGGTGCTGCACAACCAGAACGCGCTGTTCGTGAAGCGTCTGTTCCTGTTCGAGCCGCGGGTGGTGCTCTCCAGCGTGCCCTTCCCACTGGAGACCCGCTGATGGACCGGGACCAGGCGCTCGCGCTCTGCCGCGAGAAGGCCGAGAAGGAGACCACGGTCCGGCACCTGATCTCGGTGGAGGGGGTGATGCGGGCGCTGGGTCGTCGGTTCGGGGAGGACCAGGACCTCTGGGGGCTGACCGGTCTGTTCCACGACCTGGACCAGGACGAGACGCACGACGATCCCGAGCGCCACGCGTTCCTCGCGGCGGGATGGCTGCGGGAGGCCGGGGTGGACGAGCGGATCGTGAACGGTGTCCTGGCCCACGCCCGCGAGGAGCACCGCACGGACCTGATGTCCAAAGCGGTGGTCCACGCCGATGCCGTGGCGGGGCTCCTGGTGGCCGCGGCCCTCGTGCGCCCCGAGCGGGCCGTGGGGATGAAGGTCTCCAGCGTGAAGAAGAAGCTCAAGGAGAGGGCCTTCGCTCCGGGCGTGAACCGCGCCGAGGTGACCGGGGTGGACGGCTCGATCGGGCTGACGCTGGACGAGTTCCTCGCGGTCTCGATCGAGGGCCTCCAGCTCGTTGCCCCTGAGATCGGCCTGGTCCCCTAGCCCGCCGGCCAGGTCAGAGCACGCCCGTCCGCTCGTGCCGCCGCTCGCTCATCACCGCGCACAGCTCGGCTCCGTACACGAACAGCTGCGCGGCGATGTTGAAGATCGCCAGGACGCCGATCACGGCGGCGAACGTTCCGTAGATGGCCGAGGCCCGGCTGATCACCCGGGCCGCGTACCAGGCGCCGGCGAGCTTCAGCCCCGTCCATCCCGCGGCCATGAGCAGCGCCCCCGGCACGAGGTACGGGTAGGAGGGACCCGAACCGGGAGCGAGCACCCGGTAGGCGAGCAGGAAGAAGCCCAGGTCGACCGCCGCAGCCCCGGCGATGCCGAGGGCCCGCACGGCGAGACCGACCCCCGCCTCGCTGCCCAGCCCAGCCAGGAACCCGGTCACGGACACCGAGCCCAGGGCCACGACGCCGAGCGCGGCCAGGGCACCGACCGTGCGGAACCGCTTCAGCACCGGGTTGCTCGCCCTGGGGAGGCGGAAGATCCGTGCCAGGGTGGTTCGGGCACCGCCCACCATCCCCATCCCCGCCCACAGCAGGCCGGCCAGCCCGATCGCGCCGGCCGTGGCTCGGCCCTCGACCACGGCCCGCATGTTGCTCGCGATGATGGACCCCAGCCCGGGCACGGACCCGGCCAGACGGTTGACCCACTCCCGCTGGGCCGTGGGGTCGTCCTTCAGCAGGTAGCCGATCACCGAGAGGGCCAGCAGCAGCAGCGGGAACAGGGACAGGAAGGCGTAATAGGTGAGGGCCGCCGCCATCTGCCCCCCGTTGTTCTCGCCGCTGCGGTGGCCCACGGCACGCACCAGGTCCACCGCGCGGATGCGTTGGACCTGCTCCCAGAGCGCTCGCCCTCGGCGGATCGGTCCCCATCCACTCAGATCCACGACCCACAGCATTCCACCAGGGCTCGGGGGTCGGCCGGAGCGGCGGACGTGGAACTCCGACCGGGTGGATCTCGGACCGGACCGGATCAGCGGCCGACCGGCTCGCGCTCGGGCTCTTCCCCCGGGTCGTCTTCCCGGGACGGCAACGGTCGCACGCGCAGCTCCCGGACCCTTCGCCAGACCCACCAGCCGATGCCGACCGCCAGTACCGCCCCGAACGCCCAGGAGAAGGGGCGGATCACCTGCTCGACCCGGTCCCAGCGCTCGCCCAGCTGGTAGCCGAGGATCGTGAGGCCGAAGGTCCAGGGCAGGCACCCGAGCAACGTGTAGACGCTGAACCTCCACACGTTCATCCTGGCGACCCCCGCCGGCAGGCTGATGAAGGTCCGCACCACGGGGA
>DASQQQ010000139.1:0-3118 GCA_035643355.1 Actinomycetota bacterium
ACCGGAGCGCGTTCATCGGCCTGTCCAGGTCGGGCATCGCGAACGTGTAACCCACCACGCCGTGCTCGCCTGGCGGGACCCCGGTCCCCACCGAGGCCAGGCTGGTGGCCGTGGTGGCCGGGAACCCGCAGGACAGGGCTCGGGCCTCTGCGCCTTCCATCAGCGAGGACAGGAACGGCGCCCGATCCCGGGCGGCCTGCAGCGCCCGCCAGCCGAGCCCGTCCACCAGCAGCAGGCACGCGCCGGCGAGCGACCCGATCCCGAGCGCGTCGTCCAGGCCCGGAACCCCCACGGCCGCGAACAGCGAGCGAGACAGGTCGCTCAGCGTCCCCGTGCCGTAGGGAGGCGGATCGGGAGCCGACGCGGTCACGCGGTCACCTCGGCGAAGACCCGCTCCATGGCCCGACGCGCCCGGCGGGCGATCCGCAGATAGTCCCCCAGGAAGCTCTGGCGCGGGTACTCCTCGTACCCCAGGCGCCGGGCCAGAGCGGTCTGTTCCTCGGGGGATGGAGGGAGCGCCTCCGCGTGCACCCGCCGGTCGACCTCGAGCGCGTTCTTCACGTTCGACAGGAAGACGAACGCCTCCCCCAACCCGAGGGCCACGCTGTCCTCGATCAGCCGGGCCTGGGCCAGCCGCTCCACCGCATCCAGGGTGCGCGTGGATCGGACCTCGGGATGACGGCCCCCGTGGCTCATCAGCGCCAGCTCCACGGCGAACTGCACGTCCGCCAGGGAGCCCCGGCCCAGCTTGAAGTGGAAGGTGCCGGCCTCCGCGGGGCGAACCCGCTCGCGCTCCACCCGGTCACGCATCCGACGGATCTCGCCCACCCTCTCCACCGGCAGGTACTCGGGGTAGGCGAAGTCACGCGCGAACGAGCAGAATCGGTGGCCGAGGCCCCCGTCCCCCGCCACGAACCTCGCTCGGAGCAGCGACTGGAACTCCCAGGTCTGCGCGTGCCGCTCCCAGTACTCGAGGTAGGCGGCGATCGAGCGCGCCAGCGGCCCGGCTCGACCCTCTGGCCGGAGGTCGGCGTCCGGCTCCCACCCAGCCTGGCGGATCGCGGCCAGGACCCGCTCCCCCAGGTCGCCTGCGCGCCGGAAGTCCTCGGAGCCGTCCCCCTCGTACACGAACACCAGGTCCAGGTCCGAGGCGAAGTTCAGTTCCTGAGCTCCCAGCTTGCCCAGGCCGATCACCGCGAAGGGCAGCTCCGGTGCGGCCCGCCCCAGGGCATCGCGCACCACCCGGTCGGCCACCTCCGTGAGGGTCAGGCCCGTGTCCCGGGGGTCAAGCTCCCGAGCCGCGTACCGGCCCACCACCCGGACCAGGGCGGCCTGTACGTCCGCCGGTTCCGCCTCCTGCTCCAGCGCCCGGAGTCGCGAGGGGTCGGCCACCAGCAAGTCGGTGGCGAACGAGCTGGCCGACACGACGTGCGCGATCCGTCGAGCCACCCCGGGATCGGTGGCCAGAACGTCGGCCAGCTCGGGCTCGGGACCCACCGCGGCCGCCACCCGCTCCAGGCGGACCAGGGCGGCGTCCGGGTCGGCGGCCAGCGCCAGGGCCGGAGCCATCACCGCGAAGACGTGCCCGAGGACCTTGCCCAGGCGCGTGGCGGGATCGACCAGCCGGTCGAGCACGGCGTAGGCCTCGGCCGGACGGCCGAATCCCAGGCCGGCCAGGAGCTCCTCGGTGGCCTCCCGGTCCACGCCCGGTCTGGGGGTGGGGGGCCCGGCGAAGGCCTCTAGCAGGGGACGGTAGAACAGGCGCTGGTGGAGGCTCCGGACCAGCGCGGTCTGGCGCTCGTACTCGGCCTGGAGGGCCTCGGGCCCGTCCATGCCCAGGGAGCGCGCCAGCCGGGTCCGCGAGGGGCGATCGGACGGCAACTCGTGCGTCTGCAGGTCCCGGACGATCTGGAGCCGGTGCTCCAGCACGCGCAGGAACCGATAGGCCTCGGTGAGCGCACGAGCGTCCGGCTCGGCCACGTAACCCCGGTCGGCGAGCGTGGCGAGCGCGGTCAGGGTGTTCGGCTCGCGCAGCCGGGCATCCCGCCGGCCGTGGACGATCTGCAGCAGCTGGACGGCGAACTCCACGTCCCGGATCCCTCCCCACCCCCGCTTCACCTCCACGCCGGCCTTGCCTCGAGCACGGATGTAGTCCTCCAGGCGGACCTTGACGCGACGGACCTCCTCGATCGCCTGAGGGGCGAGCTCCTCCGGATACACGAACGGTTCGACCATCCGTATGAAGGCCTCCCCCAGCTGGAGATCGCCGGCCACCGGCCGGGCCTTGATCAGCGCCTGGCGCTCCCAGGTCGCGGACCCTCGCTCGTAGTAGTCGTGCATCGCCTCGATCGAACGAGAGAGGGCTCCGCCCCGACCACCCGGCCGAAGGGTGGGATCGATCCGGAGGGCGATGCCCTCGGCCGTGGGCTCCGAGAGCAGCCGGATCAGCTCCGCCACGCTTCGCTCGGCGCGTTCCCGGTCCCCCCGGTGCACGAAGATCAGGTCGACGTCCGAGGCGTAGTTCAGCTCGGCCCCGCCGAGCTTCCCCAGGCCGATCAGGGCCAGCTCGGCCGGCGCCACGAGTCGACAGCCCTGTCCCAGACAGACCTCGGCGACGGCGCTGATCTGCCCGACCACCTCCTCCAGCGGCCGACCGGCGAGGTCGGCGGCCGCCACCCGGAGCATGGCCCGCCGGCGGAACCTGCGGAGACCATCGACCGGTCGCAGCCTCGCCACGTCGCCGGCCAGCTCCTCCTCCAGCTGGCCACGGGTCCGCGGGCCGATGTCGGCCAGCGCCTCGGTCTCCTCCGGGTGTGCGACCAGAAAGTCGGCGGCTGACGTGGAGAAGCCGAGGAGCCGGACCGCGGCCGGCAGGACGTCCTCCCGGGCCAGCGCCGCTCGAGCCAGGCGATCCTCGCCGACCCGGGACAGCGCGACCCGGGCGAGCTCCGGGTCGGCGGCCTCAGCCAGCGTCCGCCCGAGCGTCTCCGGTGCGGCCACGGCCCCCCGTCCGTCGGTCCCGCCATCGGGTCTGGACGGCCACGAGCGGCGGGAACAGCACCATGGCCATGCCTATGAACAGAGCCCCCGACCAGGCCGCGCTGGCCAGAGCCCCCAC
>DASQQQ010000140.1:0-8542 GCA_035643355.1 Actinomycetota bacterium
CTCCTGCCGGTGCGCCCCGTACGGTGATGCCTTCAGGTAGGCGGTGAATGCCTGCGCCGCCGATCTCGGCCGGTGCAGGCCGCGCAGCAGGATCACGCCGCGGACCCACAGGGCTTCCGCGTAGCCGGTCCGAGCCTGGAGCGCCTGATCCACCTGCTGCAGCGCCGCACGCGGTCGTCCGACCCCGAGCAGGACCCAGGCCAGCTGCGTGTGGGCCTCGGCGTTCGTGGGATCACGCTGCAGGACGGCCATGTACTGCTGCGCGGCCCCGCCCGCATCGCCCTGGTTCAGCAGGAGGAACCCGAGCTCCAGTCGGGCCGCCACGTCTTCGGGGTGCTCGGCCACCTGCTGGCGGAAGCCCTCGATGGCGGACATGGGCGTGGCGTCCGCGCTCGGGGCGCCGTTGGAACGACCGAACGCACCGAGGAGGAAGGGGACCGTCACCGCGACGAGCGCCAGGCCGGCCACCAGCGCCGGGGCGCTGCCCCGCAGGCGATCGGCCCGTGCCGGGCGTGCCCGCGCCGATCCGTTCCCCGACGATCGTGTCCCTCGAGCAGGCGCCCGCTCCGTCCGTGCGATGCTGCCACGCAACGGGCTCAGGACCCCGGCCGCGGCCACGACGGCGAGACCCGCGCACACCCCGACCAGCGCGACCGGGCTCATGCCAGCTCCTCCGCGCCGCCGGCCTCGGCCGCCCCCCGGCTCCAGCGGCGCACCGCGAGCACGGTCCACACCAGTCCGGCCGCCACGATCAGCGCCGGTACCAGCCAGATCGTCAGATCCAGACCCCGACGGGGCGGCTCGATCAGGATCCACCGGCCGTAGGACCCCACGAAGCGGGAGCGGATCTGGTCCGGGGTCATCCCGGCCGACAGCTCCTGGGCGATCGTTCGTCGCATCTGCCTCGCCACGCCCGACGTGGAGTCGGCCACACTGAGGTTCAGGCAGACGGGGCAGCGCAGGGTGGCGGCCACCGAGCGCACCTGCTCGGCCCGGGTGGGTGGGGCGCTCTGGCTGCTCAGAGGCCCCAGCAGCAGGGTGCCGAGCGTCGCGACCGCACACACCACCAGGAAGATGGTTCGAGGACGACCTACCGCCATCCTCACGAGGTCCCCCCGACCAGGCGATCAACGCGCTCGGCCAGCGCGTCGTACGAGACCGGCCCGATCCACCGGTAGGCGATGCGGCCGTCAGGACCGATCAGGAACGTCTCGGGGACCCCGGAGACGCCATAGGCCAGCGCGGTCCGCGTCCCCGGGTCCTGCACCTGGGGCCAGTCCGCGCCCGTGGCCCTCACGAACCCGCGGGCCGCGGATGGCGGGTCCTGGAACGAGACGCCCACCAGCACCACCCCCTGGTCGCGGAAGCGGGCCCAGGCGGCCGCCAGCGCGTCGTGCTCCACGCGGCACTCCACGCACCAGGAGGCCCAGAAGTTCAGCACCACGACGTGACCGCGCAGCTCCTGCAGCGACAGCCGTCCCTCGCCGTTCAGGCGGGTCAACGTGAACGGAGGAGCCGCCTTGCCCAGCAAGGGGGACCTCGTGACGTTGGGGTCGCGAGTCAGGCCGAAGGCGAGCGGGAGCGTGAAGATGGCCACCGCCGCGGCCACCCCACCGGTCAGCATCCACCGGCGACGGGTCCAGCCCGTCTTCGTCTCCGTCACGCCGGGACCCCTTCCGCGACGGGTCGGTCCACCGGCGCGACCACGGCGGGGGGCGATCGGCGGGGCCGGGGACGCAGGGCCAGGACTCCGCCCAGGATCACGATGGCCCCGCCCATCCACAGCCAGGAGACACCGGGCGTGTGGTAGAAGCGGAGGGTCGCCGTGGACCCGTCGGCGCTGAAGCCGAGCACGGACGCGTACAGGTCGGCTCGGACCCCGTACCGGATCGAGGGCGTCCCGATCGGATCGGTGGAACTCGGATAGACGTTCAGGGAGGGGTCCACGGTGCCGGCCGGAGCGCCGCCCCGGGTCACCGCCACGTCGGCCACCAGCACCTCTCGCTGGGGCTGCTGGAGCACCCGCCGCTCCTGGTACCGGAGCCGGTAGCCGGCGAAGGAGGTGGCCTCGCCGCGGGCCAGGGTGACCTCGGTCTGCTGCGTGAAGCAGGCGGAGGCGGTGATCGCGATCGCCGCGATTGCGATGCCCAGGTGCACCACCAGGCCGCCGAACCGTCGGGGATCTTCGGACCAGGTCGAGCCCACCGCCCGGAACGTCCCCAACGAGCGCGTCCGCCGGGTCGCCCCGATCCGACGGATCAGCCCGGCGCCGTTCGCGGTCAGCACGAACGTAGCCAGCCCGAAGGCCAGCAGCGCCCCGAACCCGTGGACGCCCGCCACGGCCAGCAGCACCGTGACCGCCGCGGTAGCGCCGGCCGGAACGGTCAGTCGCCTGGCGGCCTCGCCGGGAGCAGCCCGCCGCCACGACAGCAGCGGACCGACCCCCATCAGGAACAGGAGCAGCAGGAACAGCGGCACGGTGGTCTGGTCGAAGTAGGGACCGCCCACGGACACCCGGCTCCCGGTGATCGCTTCCATGGCCAGGGGGAAGATCGTTCCCAGCAGCACGATGAGGGTGATGGCCACCAGCAGGACGTTCTGCGCCACGAACGCCGACCCGCGGGAGACCGCCCTCTCCAACCTGGCCGGCGCCCGGAGCTGGACCGCCCGGGCCGCGATCAGACCGAACCCCACCAGCATCACCAGCACCAAGAACCCCAGGTACAGCGGACCGACCAGGGAGGCCGCGAAGGCGTGAACCGACAACAGCACGCTGCCGCGGGTGAGGAAGGTCCCGAAGGTGGTCAGCGCGAACGCGCCCACCACCAGCGAGAGGTTCCAGGTCCGGAACATGCCCCGTCGCTCCTCCAGCACGGAGGAGTGCAGGAAGGCGGTGGCCGCCAGCCAGGGGAGCAGCGCAACGTTCTCCACCGGGTCCCAGGCCCAGTAGCCACCCCACCCCAGGACCCCGTACGACCAGAGCGCGCCGAGCACCAGCCCCGCGGAGAGGAAGACCCAGGCCGCCAGCGTCCACCGGCGGGTGAGCGCGACCCACGGCTCGGAGAGCCGACCGGAGATCAGGGCGCCCATGGCGAAGGCGAAGGGGATCGTGAACCCGATGAAGCCCAGGTACAGCATGGGGGGGTGCGCCGCCATCAGGGGGTGGTTCTGGAGCAGCGGCAGCGGACCACGGCCGTCCGTGGGCGGGGAGGCGAGCTGCGTGAACGGCGATGCCGGCCCCACCACGAGCACCAGGTAGAACACCTGGACCACGTGCAGCGTGGCCAGCGCGTAGGGGAACGAGGCCGGCCGGTCGCGGCGGAACCGGAAGGCCACGGCGGCCACGAATGCGGCCAGGATCAGGTTCCAGAGAAGGAGCGATCCCTCATCGGCGGACCACAGGGATAGGACCTTGAAGAACGTGGGCGTGGCCCGGCTGGAGTTCTCGGCCACGTACCGCAACGAGAAGTCGTTGGCCATGACCGCCGCCAGCAACGCCCCGTAGGCGGCACCGATCACGGCGAGCGACGAGAACGCGGTGGTGCGGGCGCTCTCCACCAGGGCCGGCCGGTTCCAGCGGGCCCCGAGCACCGCCGCCACCGCTCCGTAGGCGGCCAGCAGCAGCGCGAGCACCAACGCGAACCGCCCCAGGACGCCCATCAGGACCCCCCGGCGGCCGCGGCGACCGACGCGCCGGAAGCCATCGCGGGCGGCCGGTACGTGTCGTCGTGCTTCACCAGCATCGTGTCGGCGTGGAAGACGCCGTCGGCTCCGTACGTGCCCTCCAAGACCACGCCTTTGCGCTCACCGAACAGCGCCGGAGCGTTCGCCGTGTCCACCACCGGGATCTGCGTGGTGCCGTCGGTCACGACGAATCGGATCTCGGAGCCGGCGCGGTGCACCGTCCCCGCCATCACCAGCCCCCCCAGGCGCATGCGCTCGCCTACGACCGCCTTCCCCTGCTGGACGACCTCGGTGGGGGTCCGGTAGTAGACGAGGCTGTTCCGCAACCCCCCCAGCGCCACCCATCCCAGGCTCGCGCCGAGCACCGTCACCGCGAAGAGCGTCCGGCCCCGCTTCACGCGCGATCCCGCCGCCGGTGTCCGGAAGCCCGCGAGGCGCGCGCGGCCCGCCGGAAGAGCGAGAGCACGTACGCGCCGAGGACGATGGCGGTGAGGAGGTAGCCGACGATCACGTAGCCGGGCTCAGCCACGGCTGGTCACCTCCTCCAGCCGGGGATCGGACGGCGCGGCGGTGAGGCGGGCGATGGCCTCCGCGGCCTGCCGGTCCTCCGCCCGCCCCACACGCAGGCGCACGACGAGCAGGTACGCGTAGGCCAGCGTGAACGCCACGATCCCGGCCATCAGCGCCACGCCCATGGCCGGGGCCAGGTTCGGCACGCCCAACAACCGGGCCGGGGGCTGGTGCAGCGACCGCCACCACCGCACCGAGAGATGGACGATCGGCACGTCGACGAAGCCGGCGATCCCCACCACCGCCGCCCACCGGCCACGGCGCGACGGCGTCTCGGGCAGCCGGCGGACCGCCAGGTAGCCCACGTAGATCAGCAGCAGGATCGCCGTGGTGGTGAGCCTCGGATCCCAGGTCCACCACGTGCCCCACACCGGCTTGGCCCAGATCGCTCCCAGGACGATCGTGAGCGCCGTGAACACCACCCCCACCTCGGCCGAGGCCGCCGCCAACCGGTCCCAGCGGCTCCGGCCGGTCCGTAGGTACGCCACGCTGGCCACGAACACCACCGAGAAGGACAGGTACGCGAGCCAAGCGGCCGGGACGTGGATGTACATCAGCCGGATCAGATCTCCTTGCTCGGCATCCGGCGGCGAGACCACGAGGGACAGGACCGTGCTCACGGCCACCCCCATCAACGCCAGGAGGCCGAGGACACGCTCGGCCCGCCGCCCGGTCGCCCTCCCCAGCAGTCGCCCGCCCCTCATCGCTCCTCCATCAACGCGCCGAACGCCAACACCCCCACGGCCGCGAAGCACAGGTCGAAGGCCAACAACAGCCCCAGCCAGGAGCCGGCCTCGGCCCCGTGGCCGGAGGTCGCCATCGCGGTCGCACGCACCCCGGCGAGCAGCACCGGTGTAGCCAGCGGCAGCACCAGCAACGGCAACAGCCCCTCCCCCGTCGCGGAGGACTCGGCCACGATCCCGAACAGGCTGCCCACCAGCGACAACCCCACCGTGCCGAGCCCGACCGCCGCCAAGAGCACCAGGGGCTGCCCCACCAGCGACAGATCGAACAGCCCCGCCGCGAGAGCCAGCACCAGGGCTTCCAGCGCCAGGAGCTCCACGGAGACCGCAGCCGCCTTGCCCAGGAAGACGGCGGCATCATCCACGGGGGACAGGACCAGGCTGTCGATCGCGCCGTCCTCGGTCTCGGCTCGGTAGCTGCTGCGGAACGCCATGGTCGACGCGAAGAGGACCGCGAGCCACAGCAGGCCCGGAGCGGTCTGCCGCAGCAGGGACCTGCCCGGACCGAGCGCCAGGCCGAACGACAGCAGCACGGTGGCCACGAAGGGGGCCGCGGCCCCGGTGGCGTGACGACCCCGGAGCTCGATCCTCAGGTCCTTGCTCCCCACCAGCAGCGCCTGACGGAGGAGGCTCATGCGCCGCCCGCCACGATCCTGCCGTCCTCCATCCAGACCTCCCGGACGGGGGAGGGATCACGCGAGCGGTCGTGCGTGGCCACGAGCACGGTCCGGCCTCGGGTTCGAGCGTCGGCGATCAGCTCGTCCACCAGCCCCTTGCCCTCCTCGTCCAGCCCGCCGTAGGGCTCGTCCAGCAGCAGGAGCCCGGGGTCGCGCAGCAGCAACCGGGCGATGGCTACCCGCTGGCGCATGCCCTGCGAGTAGGAGCGGACGCGTTCGTCGGCCGCCGACGACAGCCTCACCCGCTGCAGTGCCACCCCGATGCCGTCTTCGTCGATCCCGTACAGGGAGCAGAGGAAGCGCAGGTTCTCGCGCGCGCTGAGGTCCTCGTACAACCGGGCTCGGTGACCGAGGAGCTCGACGGCCGCACGGATCCCTGCTCGGCCCGAGCGCAGATCGTGCCCGAGCACCGACCCGGTCCCATAGGTCGGCGCGATCGCCGTGGAGATGATCCTCAGGAGCGTGCTCTTGCCCGCGCCGTTCGGGCCGCGGAGCATCACGACCTCACCCGGAGCGACGTGCAGGTGGACATTCCGCAGGGCCGCCTGACGATCGAAGAGCCTGGTGACGCCGGTAAGCCGTACCGCCGGCACCGCACCGGTCGGTGGATCCAAGGCCGCGCGGACGGCACCCTCGTCGGTCGGAGCCCCCACGCCGATCGACTGCAGACCTGTCACCTGGTCGTTCCGCTCCCCCGTTGCCCTGATGCGTCCGCCGCCCCCGCCCGCGGTGGGCCCGCGGTCGACCGTCACCCCGCACCGGCAGGCCATCCACCGGCTCGCCGGGTATACCCCCCCGCAACCGCCCCCAAACCTCCCGGACGCTTTGTCGGGCAAGGGTCCCGGCTTGACATTTCGAGTCGGAAAGCGCCTTCTTGTTCCTTGCATGGATCCAAGGGCGGAGCCGCGCACGCTTGGGCGCGGGCGGTTGCCCGGTGAGGAGGTGATACCCACTGGACGATCGAGCGTCTGGGACGGCTCGATCCGATCGGCACCGACCTTCGAGGAGGTGACATGGCAGACGTGATGCCGTTGCGGGGCGAGGGCAGGACCGTCGGGTCCATCGCCGGGTTATGGGGCGAGTGCCTCGCAGAGTTCCTCGGGACGTTCGTCCTGATCGCGTTCGGTGATGGCGTGGTGGCGGTGGCGGTGGCGGGACTGCCCGGCTCGGGGAGGACCGCCAGCCCCACGACCTTCTTCCAGGGCTCCGGGGACTGGCTGCTGATCACCTGGGGATGGGCGCTCGCTGTGGCCTTCGGCGTTTGGGTGGCCGGAGGGATCAGTGGCGCGCACATCAACCCCGCGGTGACGGTGGCCTTCGCGGTCCGGCGCAAGTTCCCCTGGAACAAGGTCGGGCCGTACATCGCGGCCCAGGTGGTCGGTGCCTTCGTGGGCGCCGCCCTCGTGTTCCTGGTCTACAGTGCGGCGATCAATGCGTTCAACGCCGCTGCCGGGGTGACGAAGAGCTCCGGCCAGGCCCTGGTGACGTTCTCGATCTTCGCCACCTTCCCAGCTGGCTACTTCCACGGCGGCTGGGTAGGACCCTTCATCGACCAGATCGTCGGTACGGCGTTCCTGGTGATGTTCGTGGTGGCGATCATCGACGCCCGCAACCAGCCGGTCCAGAGCAACTTGGCCCCCCTGATCGTCGGGCTCGTCGTCGCCGCCGTGGGCATGTCCTACGGCCCCAACGCCGGATACGCCATCAACCCGGCCCGTGACTTCGGGCCGAGGCTGTTCGCGTGGGTGGCCGGCTGGGGCTCGGTGGCCCTCCCCGGGACCCTGCATATCAAGGGGCTCGACTTCAGCAACTACGTGTGGATCCCCATCGTGGGTCCGTTACTCGGGGGGCCCATCGGCGTGATCGTCTATGACTGGTTCATCGGCGACGTGCTGCATGCGAGGCTGAAGCCCCCACCCCCGGGTCGGATTCCGGAGGCCATGTCGGGACCGACCACGAGCGAGCCGCCACCGGGCTGAGCTGCGCTCTCCGCATCGACGAGGCCGGCGGGAACCTCCCGCCGGCCTCCGTCATGCGTCGACTAGGCTGAGCTCATGGAGGATCCGATCCGGGCCTTGCTCCGAGCTCGAGGAACCGTGGTGCTCGACGGGGGCCTGGCCACCGAGCTCGAGCGGCGGGGAGCCGACCTTCGCGACCCCCTGTGGTCGGCCCGGGTCCTGGTCGAGGACCCGTCGATGATCCTCGAGGTCCATCGCTCCTACTTCGAGGCTGGGGCCGACGTCGCGATCTCGGCCAGCTACCAGGCGAGCTTCCAGGGCCTGGAGGCCCGGGGACTCGATACCGATGCGGCCGCGGCCCTCATGCGCTCGAGCGTCGAGCTGGCGGACCGAGCCCGTCTGGAGGCACCGGGGGACGGCTCCCGCCGGCTGGTGGCGGCTTCGGTCGGTCCCTACGGCGCCGTGCTGGCCAACGGGGCCGAGTACACAGGCGACTACGACCGGACCGCGGACTGGCTGCGGGAGTGGCACCTGCTCCGTCTGGAGGTCCTGGCCACCTCGGGCGCCGACCTGCTGGCCGTGGAGACCATCCCCTCGATCGTGGAGGCGGAGGCGCTGACCGAGGCCCTGACCCGGTTCCCCGAGGTTCCCGCGTGGGTCAGCTTCAGCTGTCGCGACGGGGCCCGGATCTGCGACGGGACGCCGTTCGAGCGCGCCGCCCGCGTGGCCACCACCGCGCCCAACGTGGTCGCCGTGGGCGTCAACTGCACGGCCCCCAGCCACGTTGCCTCCCTGGTGGAGCTCGCGACCGCTGCCGTCGACCGGCCGGTGGTGACCTACCCGAACCGCGGAGCGTTCTGGGACCCGGTCCGCCGCGCCTGGACCGATCCACCCCGGCAGGACGCGGGTC
>DASQQQ010000141.1:0-2320 GCA_035643355.1 Actinomycetota bacterium
GCTCAAAGACCTCCTGGACCTCCAGCACGCCCAGCAACGCCCCGTCCTGACCGCGCAGCGCCACCAGGCCACCATCCCCCAGGCCGGCGCCATCGGGCAGCCCAAGACAGACGGGGATCGGCCACAGCGTCCCATCCGGCAGCCGCATGTCCTCCACGCACCCCTGGTGCTGCTCGGCGTCCATGAAGCCACCAAGCGGGCTGTAGGCCCCCGTGGCCAGCGCCCGAAGGTCAGCGACCTCCGCCGCGCTCAAGGTGAGCCGGGGGATCCGCCGCGCGGCCAGCTCCTCCGCCTCGGCCACGGCCAGTTGCCGCTGCACCAGCCTGCCACCATGGGGAAGGCTCCCTTCTGCCTCCGCCGACCACCGCCGGGTCGTCGTCACCGCCTGCTCCCTCCTGCTCCGAGACCGTGCGCTCGCAAGGCAGCGTGCCGGGCGCGCCGGGCGCCGCCCCACCTGCCGCGGGCCGGAGGACGCCGCAACCGTCGCTGATCGCCGAACGCGAGCCCCCAGCAATCGATCAAAATACTCCCATACGGTGGCGGTCAGGCTGACCCCCCCAGAGGTGCATGCCAGACATTCTTAGCAGATCTCGGCGGCGTCGATTGGGCGCCTGGCGGCTGTGATGTGGCGGGGTCCTGCGGGTCCTCCGGTAGGAGGCATGGATGAGGATCGGCGCGGACCGCCTTCCTGGTCGCCGGGGAGCGGCCCGGCGGCAGGCTCGACCACCGGCATCGCCGCGCCACCCGGGCACGGACCTGATCAGCGCGCTGACGGAGCTCCGGGTCGACGGTCGGCGGCTGGAGGACTGGACGGTCCTCTCACCTCGGATCCCAGTTCCTCAAGCGCCTCCGACAGCCCCTCCGCGAACACCTCCAGATCCGGCACGGCCTCGGCGTCACCGACGATGGCGAAGTTCAGCCGTCCCGCATACGAGAGGACTCCGACGCCCACGGTCACGTTCCCCTGCACCACGCCCACCTGGAACAGCTCCAGGACCCGCGCGCCGGCCAGGTACAGCCGCACGGGAGGGCCGGGGAGGTTGCTGGTGAACAGGTTGACCAGCCGCTGGGAGGACATCGCCTGGACCATCCAGGTCCGGGCGAACCGGCCACCGGGCTCCAGCGGTGGGCGTCGCTTGCCTTCCGCGGTCGCCCGCGCGATCGCCCTGAGCCGCCGGATGGGATCGGGGTCGCCAGCCGGTAGGGGGGCGAGCCTGATCCCCACCACGTTCCCCGCGGCCTGCTGGTCGGCGGGGCGGCGCATGGACACGGCGACCGAGGCCTTGAGCACCAGGTCTCGCCTGAGCTCCCCGCGGTGCTCGAGCAGCCGTCGCGCCCCGCCGGCCACTGCCGCCAGCACGACGTCGTTGACCTTCGCACCGTGAGCGTGGGCAAGCGCTCTGACCCGATCGAGATCCGCTCGCCCGAGCAGGAGGCGGCGGCGCCTCCCCACGGGGCGGTTGAGCGACACCCGCGGCGCCAGGCCCTCGTGAAGAAGCTGGCGGACCTGGAGAGCCGTCGAGCCGAGTCGACGGACGAGCTGGGCCGGGCGGCGGAGCCGGGATACGGCTCGGGTCACGGCGACGGCGCGATGTCGCAGGTTGTCCCCGAGGAGCTCGCGAGCGCCGGGAACGGGTCGGGGGGTCCAGGGCCGTCCAACCGGGGGCGCGGCATCCGCGGAGGCATCGAACAGGGCGCCCATCAACGCCAGGGCGGCGATGCCGTCGGCGACCACGTGGTGCAGCCGGATGAGGACCCCGACCTCCCCGCCGGCGAGCCCGGTCAACAGCCACAGCTCCCACAGCGGGCGCGACCGGTCCAGCGGCGGCTCGTTCAGCTCCGAGCAGACGCGGAGGAGCGCCTCCTCGTCGCCGGGGGCCGGGACGGCACGCGCCCGTACATGACGTCGGATGTCGAAGCCCGGATCATCGACCCACACGGGCGGCCCCAGGCCGAGGCGTGGCCGGTACAGGACCTGGCGCAGAGCAGGCGCCAGGTGCAGGCGCCGTTCGAGGTGCTCCAGCAGCGCGCTCAGCCGAAGCTCGCCCGAGGCGTCCAGGAGCGGAGCTCCCTCCAGGATGGCCAGCCCCGCGACGTGCATGGGCCGGCCGCGGTCCTCGACCCTCAGGTTGCTCACGTCAAGCGGGCTCAACCGCCGCGGTCTCGGTTCCATACGGCCCCCACGCTCGTCGGCGCATATCCTCACCATAGGTGCCCACGCTGGCTCCCGTCGGCCGTGACGCAGGTCCACCTTGCATGCTGACCATGGGCGCTCACAGCCCAGCCTGGGCCGGCCGGCACCCGGGCGCTAGGGCCGATG
>DASQQQ010000142.1:0-20144 GCA_035643355.1 Actinomycetota bacterium
TGTGCGCCTCCCTCGCCAACGCTTCCACGGTCCGCTCACCCTGACATAGAAGATCCAGCAGCTCGATCCGCTTGGGGCTGGCCACGGCCTTGCCCAGCCGCGCGAACTGCTCGTACAGCGCGTCCTTCACCTCGCGTTCACTCACTTGACGAGCGTCCTCCAATATTCCAATACTCTTTGGATGAATACTAATGCTCTGGGAGGGGCGTCACAAGGATCCGGTGGTGCTCGCGGCCCAGGCGAGCGATCCCGCCGAACGGAACGCTTCCTCCAACGGCCATGAGGACGTCCACTTCCGGGCAGACCCGTCTGGGGATCGGGGCCAACCTCGCCCAGTTCTCCCTCCTGGTGGGTGTGGAGGTCCTGGTGGGCGGCATGGTCGGCCAAGAGCGTGCCATCGTCCCCCTCCTCGCCAGCCGGATCTTCGGCCTCCATGCGTTCAGCGCCGCCCTCTCGTTCATCGTGGTGTTCGGCTTCGTGAAGGCGGCGACCAACTTCTTCGCCGGGTCCCTCTCGGATCGGTTGGGGCGCAAGCGCGTGCTCGTGGCGGGCTGGCTGGTCGGGATCCCGGTGCCCCTGCTCGTGATCTTCGCCCCGTCCTGGGGCTGGGTGATCGCGGCGAACGCGCTCCTCGGGGTGAACCAGGGGCTCAGTTGGTCGGACACGGTGATCATGATGGTCGACCTGGCCGGCCCAGGGAGCAGGGGCCTGGCCATGGGGCTCAACGAAGCCGCCGGGTACGGAGCGGTCGCGCTGACCGCTCTGGCGACCGGCGTGATCGCCCAGCACGCCGGGCTGCGGCCGGAGCCGTTCTTCCTCGGGCTCGCCTACGCCGGGCTGGGGCTCGGCCTCTCGGCGCTGATCGTTCGCGAGACGAGGGGCCACGCCGCCCTGGAGGCGAACACGCGCCGGCCGGTCTCGGCCGAGGCCGGCGAGCGGCAGCCGTCCACGACCCGCGTCTTCGTCATGACCAGTCTCAAGCAGCGAGCGCTCTCGGCGTGCAGCCAGGCCGGCCTGGTCAAGAACCTCAACGACGGGGTGGCTTGGGGCCTGTTCCCGCTGCTGTTCTCGCACCACGGGCTCTCCCTCAGCGCCGTCGGGTTCCTCGTGGCGATCTACCCGGCGATCTGGGGCTTCGGCCAGCTCCTGACGGGACCCCTGTCCGATCGTCTCGGCCGCAAGTGGCTCATCGCGTCCGGGATGTGGCTCCAGGCGACCGGGCTCGCGATCATCGCCGGGACCTCGGGCTTCGGTCCGTGGGTCCTGGGCTCCGCATCGCTCGGCATCGGGGCCGCGATGGTCTACCCAACCTTGCTCGCGGCGGTGAGCGACGTCGCCCACCCGACCTGGCGGGCGAGGGCGCTCGGCGTGTACCGGCTCTGGCGTGACGCGGGGTACGCGATCGGAGCGATCATCGCGGGGGTACTCGCGGACCGGTTCGGGATCAGGGCCACCTTGTGGACGGTCGGTGCCCTGACCGCCGCCTCGGGGTTGGTGGTGGCGATCCGGATGTACGAGACCCTACCCACCACGCTGCGAGCCGCAGGTTCGCGGAGGGGGTCCGCGACCTCGTTGTCATAGCGCGATCGCGGGGACCCGACGACCGGCGCTCGTGACCCGCAACGGCGAGATCTCGCACCCGTGGCCTTCGGGACCCGGTCCTCAGCTCACCGCCTGCTTCACGAGGGCGGAGATCTTCTTCTCGTCGGCGGCGGTCAACCGCGTCAGCGCGAACGAGGTCACCCACATGGTGCCTTCGTCCAGGTTCGCCGCTTCCTCGAAGCCGAGCGTCGCGTACCTCGAGTTGAACTTGGACGCAGGCTTGAAGAAGCAGACGACCTTGCCGTCCCTGGCGTAGGCGGGCATCCCGTACCAGGTCCTCGGCGACAGGGAGGGCGCGCTGGCCTTCACGATCTCATGGAGCCGCTTCGCCATGGTGCGATCCGGTTCGGGCATCTCGGCGATCTTCGCCTGCACATCGCTCTCCCCGGCGGCCCGGTCCTTGTTGGCACGCGCTTCGGCCTTCAGCTCTTTGGCGCGCTCCCTCATCGCGGCTCGTTCCTCGTCCGTGAACCCCCCGGACCCCCTGCCGCGAGAGCTCGTGGCGGACCCCTGGGCTCCCTTTTTCGCTGGTTCCCTCTCAGCCATCGCGGACCTCCTCCTTGCATCCGATCGGGATGAACCCGTGCAGCCACATCGTGGCGCCGGAGAACTCCCTCGTCATCAGCGATGCTCCGAGACGTAGGCGGCGACCCGGTCGAGGGCGCCCTCCAGACCAGCCTGCGCCCCGTGCTCCACCATGCCCCGACGCTCCTCGGCCGAAGAGAAGTGGATCGTGACCGTGACGGTCGTCTTCCCGCCCTGCTCGGCGAGCTCCACGAGCGTGAACGCGTGGCCCGGCTGGTCCGGGTCGCCGTAGAGGTAGGCGAGCACCTGCGGCTCCTGCAGCGTCAGATACGTGATCCTCTGCTCGAACTCGCCGTGTGGGCCTCGGAGCGTGCTGCGCCAGATGCCGCCCGGCCGCACGTCGATCTGCTGCGTCTCGATCGTGTGCCCCGGCGGCGCCCACCAGCGCTCGAGCTGTTCGGGGTCGGTGTAGGCGGCCCACACCGCCTGGCGAGGCGCGTCGAGCAGGCGGGAGGCGACCACGGCCCGAGACATGATGTCGACCTCGCCCCCGGTGAGGACCGCATCGAGCTTCTCGAAGCTCTGGAGCCAGCCCTCCTCCATCCCGGCCAGGGCGGCGGCGAGGTCCGGTGCGGCCTTCACGACCTGGGCGTGGAGCGTCAGCTCGGTGCCGCCGTCGGCGTCCTCGAAGGTGATGGTGTTGCGCACCTCGAGTCGCCCCTCGAACGCGGTAGTCGTCATGACCAGCCGCTGCGGCGGGTCGACCTCCTCGAAGAGGCCGTCGTTGGACATCTCGGCGCCGTCGGGACCGCGCACGCGCAGGTGGAGCCGGCCGCCCGGCCGCGGGTCCACGGTGCACTCGGGGACGGTGAAGCCGTGCGGCATGAACCAACGCTCGAGCTGCTCGCCGTCGGTCCAGGCCGCCCACACGGCGTCGCGCGGCGCGTCGAAGGTGCGCTGGATCGTGACCTCGCGGATCAGCGTGTCGTCCATGGCTCCTGATCTCCCTTCGGGTCGGGTCCGGCTGGGTCCGGGCCGGTAGGTTCGTAGCCGGCGCGTTCCCGGTCGGGGTCGGGTCGGATCTCCTTGAGGAAGGCATCGAGGCGGTCGAGTCGCCCCTCCCACAGTCGGCGATATTCCTCGAGCCAGTCCGCCGCCTCGTGCAGCGGCTCGGCCCGAAGCTCGGCGGGGCGCCACTGGGCGCGCCGGCCGCGGGCGATCAGGCCGGCGCGCTCGAGCACCTTGAGGTGCTTGGAGACGGCCGGAAGGCTGATGGGGAAGGGCCGCGCGAGCTCCTGGACGGTTGCCTCACCCGCGGCCAGGCGCTCGAGGATCGCCCGCCGGGTGGGATCGGCGAGGGCGGCGAAGGTGCGATCGAGGGTATCGGCGGCGGCGGTCATCTTGGTGAACCTCTCGGTTATTTATCTTCCTGGTTATATACCGCACCGTTCGGTCGTGTCAAGCTCCGTCCCACCGCAACGGACCCTGAGGCCACCGGGGTACGCCAAGTGGCTCGCCCGACCGGTGGTGGTGCTGGGCCCCCGCCCGACCCCGACCCGGGGGACCGAGCGGTACCCAAGGACTCAGACCCACACCGCCAGCAACGCCATCAGCCCGAACCCAAGCGAGGCGGCCAGCCACTTCCGCCAGCGATCCTCGGGGCCGTCGAACTCGGTGCGGAGGATGTCCAGCGTGGCGATGTAGAGGAAGGTGCCTGCCCCGAGGGAGTCGAACACGGCCTCGAACAGCTGGTCGGCGTGGCTGGCCAGCGCCACCGTGGCGAGGCTTCCGGCCAGGATCCCGAGAGGCGTCATGGCCGCGAAGAAGGCGACCTGCGGCGCGGCCCGGTTTCGGGCGAAGCCCGCGCGCCGATAGCCCATGCCCAGGGCGAACCCCGCCACCGCCTTGTGCGCCACGATGGCCAGGAACACGACCAGCGCTCCGGCCACTGCGCCCTGGGCCCCGAGCGCCAGACCCAGGATGACCGAGTGCGCGGACAGCACGATCAGCAGCACCAGGGGGTGGGTGGGCCGGTGCTCCTCCCCCGTCCCGGGCAGCCATCCGACCTCGTGCCGAGCGCCCGCCGCCCGATCAGCGGGGACCCCCGGCACGTGGACCTCCTCGCGGCCGGCCACGACCACGCCCTCGATCAGCAGGATCATCAGGAACCCGGCCCCGGCCAGCAGGAGGGCGAGCGGGTACCCCACCGCGGGCAAGGCGGCCCGGAACCTGTCGATCCCGTCGCTCAGCAGATGGACGAGGCCGGCCCCACCCAGCACGCCCCCGGCGAACGTGTCACCCAGCGCCAGGGGCCGGTCGCTCAGGCCCCGCGCCCCGAGTGCCCACGGCAGCAGGGCCCCGAAGAGCCCGATCGCCAATACGGCCAGGGCCAGGGCGGTCTTGATCCCGAACAGAGCGGAGGTGCTCACGTCGAGCCATCGTAGTGTGGTCCTGCCCGGAGACCGCAGCGCAGGCCGGTCGCGTTCGCGATCCACCCACAGCGGGTGGACGGACCTCCCGGGCTCCCGGCACGAAGACCCGACCGCGTCACGGGCCATCGCCCGCGCAGCCCGGCGAGACCGAGATTGGGGCGACTACCGCGCTTGACCGATCCGCTCCCGGGCCACGGCGAGCCCGGGCTCCAGCTGACGCCGGCCCGTAGTGACGGTGATGGCGACAGGCTCAGGCGGCATGGGCCACCCCACCTCCGCTCTCCGCGTCGGAGAGCAGCTCCTTGAGGATCTTGTACCGGTGGACGTACTCGGACTCGGTCTCCAGGAACGCCAGCTCGGCGGTGGCATGGATCCGGCAGGGCAACCCTGGTCGGAGCGCTTCCTGGCCGCACCGGTCCGCGCCCGTCCACCGTCCACAAGAACCCGGCGACGGTCTCGCCCTCCTTCGCCTCCGTCTCCCGTCCATCCAGCCCCCCTATCCTCGGATGATCGCCACCGGGAGCGGGCGGGTCCGGTGGGTCCGTCGGTCCTTCAGCCCTCCTCTTCGTGAGGCGGGTGGGTCACCGCGATGTCACGAGGGCGAGGTCTCCGGACTGACGTGATCGTGGATGTGGGCCTCGCGCTCGTGCTCCTTGTCCGGCTCCTCGTGTGAGACGTGTGTGTGCTGCAGGGGCGCGTGGTTGTGCTCGTGCGCATGGGTGGCCGTCAAGTGCACCCAGTCCTCGTCCGGTCGGAGGTAGTGGGTCACGTGGACGTGCTCGTGCTCGTGCACCCTCCCTTCGTGGCGGTGCTCCTGATCTGCCATGGCCCCCTCCTTTCGGGTTCCCGTCTCGTCCCTACCCGCCGATCGGCTCCACCACCGCCGCGGTCGGGTCCTCTGGCGAGTCACATCCAGCTCGGTGCCATGAGCCCGAGGTCCGAGTGGGCCGATGAGGGGATCGGCTCGGTCACGACGCGCCGAGCTGCCGCTGGATCTCCTCCAGGCTCCGTCCACGCGTCTCGGGCACCCTGGTCAGGATGAACCAGATCGTGACCAGCCCGATCGCCGCGTACAGCCAGAACGCTCCCGGTCGACCCAGTGCCCCCACCACCGTGAGGAAGGTGAAGGACACGGCGAAGTTCGTGCCCCAGTTCACCACCGAGGCGGTGCTCTCGGCGGCGCTGCGGATGCCCAATGGATAGATTTCCGAGATCATCAGCCAGAACACCGGTCCCAGCCCCACCGCGAAGGCCGCGATGTACAGCAGCAGCGCTCCAAGGGCCATCACCGACGCGTGCTGCTGCAGCCAGCCCAGCCGGAAGAACAGACCCAGCGCGGCCAGCGCGATCACCAGCCCCGAAGTGCCAAGCAGCAGCAGCGGGCGGCGGCCCACCCGGTCCAGCAGCAGGATCGCCACCACCGTGAAGGCCACGTTGATCACCCCGATGAACACGGTCTTGGTGAGCGCGCTGCCGGCACCGATCCCGGTGAAGGACAGGATGGTGGGGGCGTAGTAGATCACCGTGTTGATCCCCACCAGCTGCTGGAACGCGGCCAGCCCCACCCCCACCAGGACCACCGGCCGCAGCGATGGCCGGAGCAGGGCCAGGTGCCCGGCCCGCTGCCGGGCCGCCTGCTCGATCTGCGCGAACTCCTCCTGCACGTCCCCCTTGCCGTGGACCCGCTGCAGCACCTGCCGGGCCTCGTTCCCCCGCCCCTGCTCGGCCAGCCACCGAGGGCTGGGCGGGACGAAGAGCATCCCGATCGCCAGGGCCAGTCCGGGGACGGCGGCCAGCCCGAGCATCCACCGCCAGTTCGCCGGCAAACCCTTCAGCCCCCAGTCGGCGATGTAGGCGACCAGGATGCCGCTGGTCAGCATCAGCTGGTTGAACGTCACGGTGCCGCCCCGGATGTCCCGGGGGGCGATCTCGGAGATGAACATCGGGGTCACGAACGAGGCCGCCCCCACCGCCAACCCCAGCACCAGTCTGGCCCCCACCAGTTGCCAGGTGCCCATCGAGATCGCCGAGCCCAGGCCGCCGGCCACGTAGACCCAGCCCGCCCCGATGATCGTGCGCCGGCGTCCCAGCCGATCGGCCAGCCGCCCTCCGAGCAGCGCCCCGCCCACCGCTCCCACCAGCAAGGAGGCCACGATGGCCTGCTGATCCAGCTTCGAGGTGGCGTGCAGGTCGTGCTTGATGTACAGGAGCGCGCCGCCGATCACGCCGGTGTCGTAGCCGAACAGGAACCCGCCGATCGCCGCGATCGTCGCCACGCGGAGCACGAACCGGTTCCGGCCGGACGAGACCTCCCTGATGAACTCGCTCATGGAACGCCCTGGCACCCCTACCCGAGGCGAGCGGTCGGGAAGCAGGTCTGCACGAGCGCGCGGCCCGAAGGATCGGGTTGGGGCCTCCAGGGGCCAGGGGCCGGGGTCCCGGCCAGGTCGTTGCCGCGGCCTCCCCCCTCAGCACTCGCCACGTCGCGAGCAGGTACCCGCGTCCGGTCTTCGCCCGAGGCGATGCTGTACGGATCTTTGGTGCAGGTGAGGGATTCGTTCCCGGGCCGGATGTCCAAGGATGGGGTCCGACCCGGAACCCGCGGTGGCACCGCGTCGTCGGGTCCGCCTCGATGTGGGTGGTCCTCCCCGGCGCGTCCCTGCCGTTCGACCCAGCCGAGGGAGGCGAACGATGCACCCACAGCTCATCATCCGCCGGCTCGTGCGCGTCGGCCCGGTCGTGGCCATCGTCGCTTCTCTGCTGACGGTTGGCCCGTCCGCGACGGCGGCTCCCGAGTGTGGGAGCTCCGGCAGTCACACGATCTGCGTATCCATGCCGGCTGCGACCCTATCGGGACAGACCACGGTGACCGTGACGAACACGCCGAACAGCGGCTCGGTGATGGTGACGTGGAGCCCGTCGGGCGGGTCCACCGGCACGCTGATCACGGAGTTCGGGCCCTCCCCGGTCACGAACGACTACTCCTTCGCCTGGCCCACGCAGAAGTACCTCGATGCGTCCGGCGTCCTGCGTGTGTACTGGGGCTCGACGTCGAACGCCCCGGTCGAGGTGGCGCTCGCGCTGGCGAACGGGAACACCTCGGACATCCAGCACAGCCCCGATGACTGGCAGAGCTTCCTGCCGGACCCGACGTGGAACGGCGCCTCCGATCCCGCGGTGATCGCGGTCGGGGACGGCGCGAGCAACGAGCCGGCCTCCAACGGCCTGGCCGACAGCCTGGCCGCGGCGAACCCGCCCCTCTTCCTGTACCTGGGGGACATCTACCAGGACGGCACGTTCACCGAGAACCTGAACCACTACGGACGGAACTCGATGGACGGTGGCGCCGGGACCCTGTGGGGTCAGATGGGCACGGTCACCCAACCGGCCCTCGGCGACCACGAGAAGAACAACCTGCCCGCGTGGCGCGACTACTTCCACGGACGCCCGAACTACACGGCCTTCACCTTCGGCAACGTGCTGTTCCTGGACCTGTCCTCCTCGGGCACGCCGATGGGCAAGGGCAAGCCTCAATACGACTTCGTGCAGTCGGTCCTGCAGAGCAACACCGCCCCCTGCGTGATCACCTACTTCCAGAACCCGGTGATCAACAAGCACGGGATCAAGGACCGACGCGTGGACATGTGGAAGCTGATCACGGACAACGGCGGCGACCTGGTCCTGACCGGTAACTCGCACACCATGGCTCAATACAAGCCCCTGAACGACCAGCTGGCGCTGCCCTCGCCGGGCGACGCCACCATGGTCGAGCTGATCGACGGCGCCGGCGGCCACGCCTTGGGTGGCACCTTCCCCAGCGACCCGAAGCTCGAGTGGTCGCTGGGCAAGACCCCCGGCGCCCTGCACATCACCCTGCAGGGGGCGGCCGAGGGAGGGACCCCGACCAGCCTTGGCTGGAGCTACCGGGACACCAACGGGAACGCGCTGCACTCGGGCACCCGGGATTGCGGCGGCTCGACGACCCCACCTCCCGCCGGCCCCGCCATCACGGGGTTCTCGCCCACGTCCGGCCCGGTGGGAACCGAGGTGACGGTCGAGGGCTCGTCGTTCACCGATGCCACCGACGTCGCCTTCGCGGGCACCAGCGTGGGCACCGGGAACTTCACGGTGGACTCGGACTCGCAGATCACGACCGCCGTGCCGAGCGGCGCGACCAGCGGCCCCATCTCGGTGACCACGCCGGACGGCACGGCCACCAGCTCGGACAGCTTCACGGTGACCGCGCCCGGCTCCGCCCTGACGTTCACACCCGACGCGGACACCTGGGTCCAGTCGAGTCGGCCCGACAAGAACTTCGGATCCCGGCCCTTCGTGAAGGTCGACGGCTCACCGGAACGGCACGCGCTGCTCCGGTTCACCGTCTCGGGGCTCGGCTCCAGCGCCCCGGCCGGCGCGATGCTCCGCCTGTACTGCACCAACGCGTCGCAGGACGGCGGGAGCCTGTACCGGGTGACGGACCAGACCTGGCAGGAGTCCACGGTGACGTGGAACACGCAGCCGCCGACCGACTCCACGCCGTTCGCCTCGCTGGGACGGGTGACGGCGGACACGTGGGTCGAGGTCGACGTCTCCTCGCTCGTGACCGGGGATGGGACCTACAGCCTGCAGATCGTGACACCGTCGAAGAACCTGTCCGCCTACACGTCGAAGGAGGGCACGGCGGGGTTCGCCGCCCAGCTGGTGGTGACGCCCTGAGCACCCCGCGATCGTCGTTGGCGGAGGTTCGATCGGAGGGGCGCCGGGAACGTTAGCTCCGTGTTCTTCCCCCGTTCGCCCCTGCTGCCGTTCGGCGTGCCGCGCGATCTGCGCCGGCTCCTCGTGTTCCTGGAAGGATGGCTGGGCCTCGCTGGGGACCGTGCCGCCGTCCCTGATACCGGCCAGGTCATCGAGGCCGGCCTTCCGACGCGGACGCCCTTCGCGTGAACCGGAGCGGAGACCCGGGTATGGATGCTCTCGATGCAGCAGCGCGCTGAGCCGGGGGAACCGGCACCACCGAGGCCCGACCGCGGGCCGGGCCGCGACCACCGGCCGAGCCGGCCGGCCCGCGCCTACGCATGGTTCTCGACGCATCTCCGGTACCTGATCGTGGCGGCCTGGATCGCCGCACCCATCGCCTGTATCCTCTGGCTGCCCTCCCTCGAATCGGTCTCGACGAACGACGTGGGTGAGCTGATCCCCCACGACATCCCCGCTTACCGGGCCGAGCAGCTGTCGGCCCGGGTCTTCGGCTTCCCCCTGACCGCCGAGACCGTCGTGGTGCAGCGGAACCCGAACGGGCTCTCGGCCTCGGAGCAGGCCCACATCGTCCGGACCGACATCGCCCTCACCCAAGGTAACATCCAGGGCTACGACCAGATCCGCGCCGCGATCCCCGTCCTGAACACCCTGGGCCTGTTCCCCGGATCGCGCGAGCACTCGACCACCGCCGTGACCTACCTGTCGATGACCGGGACCCGGTCGATCGGGGACCAGACCGTCATGGCCCATCGGTTCGCGCGCCAGGAGCTCGGGAGCAACGTGGTCGGTGTCACCGGACCGGTTCCCGCCCGGGTCGAACAGGGACGGTTGATATCGCAGTGGCTGCCGTGGGTCGAGATCGCCACGGTGGCGATGATCGCCCTGGTGGTGGGGTTCGCCTTCCGGTCGATCGGCGCCCCGCTCGCCGTGCTGGCCTCGGCCGCCGTCGCCTACGTCGTGGCCACCCGCCTGGTGGCCTGGGCGGGGACCCACTTCCAGGTGGCCATCCCACCGGACCTGGAGCCGGTGCTGGTGGTCCTGCTCCTCGGCGTGGCCACGGATTACTCGGTCTTCTTCCTCTCCGGGATGCGCGACCGGCTCGCCGACGGGAGCGCCCGGCTGGATGCGGCGAAGCGGACCGTCACCGACGTCGCGCCCATCATCTTCGCGGCCGGGTCCATCGTGACGGCCGGGACCGCCGCGCTCCTCGCGGCCCGATCCGACCTGATCCGGGCGTTCGGACCGACCCTGGCCATCACCGTCTTCGTGACGATGGCCGTGTCGATCTCGCTGATCCCGGCCCTCATCGCCATCTTCGGACGGGTCCTGTACTGGCCACACCGGCCCGAGCCGTCGTTCGAGCAGAAGCGCCTGGCCCGCTTGCGCTCCTGGCTGGCTCGGGTGCGCACGGCCAAGCCGGTCGCGCTGGTCATCTCGGTGGTGGCGGTGGTTGCGTTGTCGGTGGCCGGGTGGGAGGTGCTCCACATCCGGATGGGGTTGCCGCTGGTCCGGGCCCTGCCGAACTCGACGGAGGCGGCCAGGGCGGAAACCGCTGCGGCGAAGGGCTTCGCCCCCGGCATCCTGTCCCCCACCGCCGTGATCCTCCAGGCTCAGGGGATCGGGACGCAGACCGACGCCCTGGCCCGGCTCGAGCAGGAGCTGCGTCAGCAGCCCGACGTCGCCGGCGTGCTCGGTCCCGCGGACACCGTGGTGGGGACGGCGCTGAACGTCCTGGTGTCCGAGTCCCAGGACGCGGTCCGCTACGTCTTGGTGCTGAACTCCGATCCGCTGGCCGGTCCCGCGGTCGACGCCCTGAACGGTCTTCGAGACCGGATGTCCGCCCTGCTCGATCGAGCGGGGCTCAGCGGCATCACCGTCTCGTACGCGGGCAACACCGCGATCGTGACCGACACGATCCGCTCCACCATCAGCGATCTGTGGCGGGTGGGGATCGCCACCCTGGCCGTGGATCTCCTGCTGCTGATGCTCTTCCTCCGATCGCTGGTGGCGCCCTTCTACCTGATGGTGGCCAGCCTGCTCGCCCTGGCCGCGTCCTTGGGCCTCACCACGTACTTCTTCCAGTCCTTCCTCGGCAGCGGGGGCATCACCTACTTCGTGCCGTTCGTGGCGGCCGTGCTCCTGGTCTCGCTGGGCGCGGACTACAACGTCTTCCTGGTGGGCCGGATCTGGGAGGAGGCCGGTCGACGACCGCTGCGCGAGGCCATCATCACCGCCACGCCGAGAGCCTCGCGGGCGATCAACCTCGCGGGCCTCACGCTCGCGCTGAGCTTCGGCTTCCTGGCGCTCGTGCCGCTCGATCAGTTCCGGGAGGTGGCCTTCGCCATGGGCGTGGGCATCCTGCTGGACGCCTTCGTGGTCCGGCCGGTCCTGGTTCCGGCGTTGATCTCACTGTTCGGCTACCTCAGCGGATGGCCGGGCAAGGCGCTGCGCCGGGGCCGGGAGCTGGAGGAGGCGAGCAGCTGATGTGACCCCCCATCCTCCTCAGGGAGCCGGTGCGTATGACCTGGGGTGGTTCCGGTTCCGGGGAACGGGGGGTGGAACGATGAGGGGCAAGAGATGCGTGGCGTGGGCGCTCGCCGCATCGCTGGTGCCGTGGCCGGCGCCGACCATCCGGGGCTGGGCGGCCGGCTCGACGACCGGGCGGACGATCCACGTCTCCGCCGCCGCAGGGGCTGGGGGCGATGGTTCGTCCACCCATCCCTTCTCGAGCATCCAAGCCGGGATCGGGGGGCCCGCGCAGGGGATACGGTCGCCGTGGCCCGGGAACCTATCGGGAAGCGATCCGGATCGATCGGTCGGGACGTCGCGGCTCGCCGATCCGCATCGTGGCGAGCGACGGAGCCAAGGTCGTCGGTGACGGCGGTGGCCGGCTCATCCAGATCGAGGGATCCTTCATCGTGGTGCGGGGTTTCGAGATCTCCGATGCGGACATCCTCGTATGGATCCAGCACGCGCACGGTGTGCGGCTGGCCCGGAACCTCCTGCACGATGCGGGGAGCGAATGCGTTCGGATCAAGTACCTGGCCAGCGACAACGTGCTCGCACACAACCGGATCGTCCGGAACCGCTCCCACGTGCCGGCCGAGTGCGTGGACGTCAAGGAGGGGAGCGCGCGGAACCCTGGTGGCGCACAACAGCTGTACCGGCGGCCAGGACCCGGACAGCGGAGGCTTCTCATCGCGCGGACGGCGCACGCGCTTCATCGGGAACGTCTCTCAGGGCATGGCGGGCGCCGGTATCCGCCTCGGTGGTGATGCGGTCACGGACGGCATGTGGAACCTGGTCATCGATAATGTCTTGCGTGACAACGCGGGCTACGCGGTGAAGATCATGCGGACCCCGCAGGGCCTCATCTGCGGGAACCACCTCGTTCGCAACCGGTCACGAGCCTCGAACGAGGCAGTCTATCGGCCCGGACGGCCCTGCCCGGTCGCTGACCGGCCGCGGCCCTCCTCGTGCGGCGTTCAGCGCGCGTTGCTGACCCCGGCCGGGGCCCGCGAGCGGTGGCGCCGCATGCCGATGTTCCGGGTACGATGCACCGCCTGCAGGACCAGGGCGAGCAGCACGAACGAGAGCCCGGCGATCGCGAACCAGGGTAGCGACCACCACGGGTGCGCGATGTCATTGGCCACCGCCAGCCGGGGTTGGGCTCCGGTGAAGGGATCCGGGGCGGCCAGCCTGGAGCGACGGACCCGGGCGATCGCTCCCCGATCCAGTTCGACGGCCGCGTCGCTGGCCTCCAGGTCCACCCCGTCGATCTCCGCGATACCCCTCGAGGTCACGACGATGCCCCGCTCCACGCCCCGCGTCGCGGACCCCTCGATCGTGGCCGGACCCCGGACCTCGATGCCCACGGGCCCATCGCTGATCCGGTCGTCGCGGCTCACCGAGCCCACCTCCTCCAGGACCATCCCGGCCTCGGAGGAGCTCGAGATCCGGTTGGCCTCGAACAGCGTATCCACGGCCCCGTCGTAGACCTCCACCCCTTCCCGGTTGCCCTGGATCGTGTTGGACCGGACCACGTTGTGTTCACCGTCGTGGTTCAAGCGGACACCGACACGGTTGTCGCTGATCACGTTCCCGCGTACCACCACCCGGGAGGAGCCCAGCACCACGATGCCGTCCCCCCGGTTCCGCTCGGATCGGTTGCCCTCGATCAGGTTCCCGTCCGACCGCTCGTCCATGACGATCCCGTTGCCGTCGTTGTCGTGGACGTGGTTCTGGGCGATCACGCCATCCGTGACGCCCACGGAGAGGACGATGCCGTGGTCACCGTTCCCGTAGACCTCGTTGCCGCGGATGTCCAGACCCTTCGTGTAGTCGTGGGGATCGACCCCGTAGTAGACGTTGTCGTGGATGCGGTTGCCCTCCAACCGCAGATCGCGCGCTCGGAAGCTGTAGACCCCGAAGAAGTTGTCGTGGACATCCGAGTCGGTCATCGAGCCGGTCGCGCCGAGACGCCACGAGGTCCCGTAGGCCATGGAGCGGTCCGATCCCAGGTACGCGATCTCCGAACCGACGATATCCAGCACCGACCCCCCCTCGTACAGGATGAAGGGGCGGTCGCCCCGGTAGTCGCGGTCGACCTGCTGGGCGGACACGTTCCACGAGGTCACCAGCACGTCCTGGAACGTGGCCCGGGCCTGGACCCCGCCGATGAACACGTCCGGACGGGCTGCCAGCCGGATCGTGTCCGTGCCGTCCCCACCGAACCGCACCGAGGTTCCCGGCCCCTGGGCGAACGCCGCCTTCAGCAGCAGCTGCCCGTCGCCCAGATCCTTCACCCATGGCCCCGGTCCCACCGCGGCCGCCACCGCGCTGAAGCTGACGGTCGACCGCGCATCGAAGGGGACCGAGCGCAGCACCGTGGCTCCGCGCATCAGGTCGATCCGGTCCGTGGAGAGGCGGAGGGTCCGCCGGTGGAGCCCGGCCAGCTTGCCCGGGTCCCGGACCACGTCGAGCGGCTTCGGGTTGTAGGGACGCACGTTCCGCTCTGGTAGCGAGCCCGACCGAGAGCCACCCGTCTTCCCCGGAGCCGGGCTCGGCGAGGAGGCGGACGAGCTCACCGAGGATGAGGGTTCACCGGCCGATTGCGCCGATGCGGTCGGCGAGGACAGGGAGAGCGCCAGCAGGGCCACGATCGGCAGCGAGGCCCCGACACGGAGGCGCCGGCTCACGACGGCCCCCGGACCCGCATGGCGGCATCGTTGTCCCGCAAGGTGTTCTCGGCCACGAACCGCTCCACCTGTGCCTTGGAGGATCCGGAGAACGCGGCCTTCCCGCTCTCGGTGATCCGGTTGCCCCGGATCACCGGGGCGGGCGTGAGGTCCGTGACATGCACGCCGTCGTCGGTGCTCCCGCCGATCCGGTTCCCGGTGATGGTGGCCTCCTCCATACCTCCGGACACCCACACACCCACCGTGTTGTCGAGGATCCGGTTGTCTCCCTGGACCCGGACCGTGCCATCATCCAGGTACAAACCGGACCGCCGGTTGAAGTCCACGAGGTTGCCGGTGAGGGTGACCGACGAGGCTCCGCTGGACAGGACCACACCATCCGAGCCGTTGCCCGCCACCCGGTTCCCCTCCACGGCGATGTCGGAGGACCGGTCGTGGATCACGATCCCGTTCCGGTTCTCGTAGACGGCGTTCCCACGGACCCGAACGTCCTTGGAGCCACTCACGTCGATCCCCGAGCCACCGTTCCCGTGCGCGTCGTTGCCCTCCAGCGTGGCGTGATCCGACCCCTGGAAGACCACGAAGCCATGCTGGGCGTTGCCCACGGCCAGGTTGTCCTTCACCACGGCGTTGGTGCAGTCCACCGCGAGGATGAACCCGTGCTTCCCGTTGTGCAGGAACCGATCGCCCTGGATCAGGAAGCCATCGCTGCCGGTGTGCAGGTCCAGCCCGTAGGACAGCGAGTCCTTGATCACGGAATCCGTGATCCGCATGGGCTCCGCCCCGAAGGTGTAGAGGCCGTAGTAGTTGCCGGCGAAGGTGGAGCCGTCGACGGAGCCACCCGTGCCGGCGGTCCGCCACGACACGCCGTACCGCTCGTAGGCGTCATACCCGAGCATGCGCATCGTCGAGTCCCGCACGATCATCGAGGAGCCGTCGCGTGCCAGGACCCAGGCTCGCCCGTCGCGGACATCCCCATCGGCCGTGCCCCGGGACGGATCCCAGGAGGTGACCATGGAGTCCACGATCGTGAGGTCGCCCCCCCGGGCCTCCAGACCCACCTCCTGGTCCGGTGTGGAGTTGAGGCGCAGGGTGGCACCCGACAGCTCGAGGGACGCCCCGGTGTCGATCACCAACGTGCCTGTCAGCAGCCAGGCCTCGCCCTGCCGGCGGAGGATCGACCCGTCCGCTCCACGCTGCAGCGCCATCTGCAGCCCCGGCAGATCGGTCTGGCCCCTCGTGAGGTGGACCACCCCTGTGGCCTGATCCACCTCAAGGCGCACCGGCGTCTGGACCCGGTGTCTGGCCAGCAACGACCACGCCACCGCCGCCAGCCCACCCGCCAGGACCAGGGCCAGGAGGGTCCGCCAGACGACCCTCATCGCTTCCCCTTCCACGCGAACAGGTCGGGATGCTCCCGTGGCGGCGGGAGTGGAGGCAGCGCCGCCGGTGCCCGTGGAGGCGGGGGCGGGGGCAGCGCCGCCGCCACCGATGTCGGCGAGGGAACGGAACCGTTCCGACCGCTTCGTTCGACCTCACCGGTCCGGGCTGAGACCTCCACGTCACGGGTGAGCCAGCGCTGGCGACGGATCGTGAAGAGAGCCGAGATCTTCACCAGCGCCATCACGAACGA
This sequence comes from Actinomycetota bacterium, assembly GCA_035643355.1. Classification (GTDB taxonomy): domain Bacteria; phylum Actinomycetota; class UBA4738; order UBA4738; family HRBIN12; genus DASQQQ01. The sequence goes on from DASQQQ010000142.1 coordinate 16,149, forward strand.
TGTCACGATGAACAGCGGCATCATCGTCACCGCGTGCCTGGGCCGGCGCTCCAGGTGCGGAAGCATCTTCGCCGAGCGGCTGAGGAGCCACCACGCGCCGAGGAGCCCGGCCACCAGCTCGTTCCCGGCGATCAGCGCCAGCACCATGATCGTGGGTGAGACCAGCAGCGTGAACGAGCTCACCGCCTTGTCGATCATGGAGAACGCGAGGAACGGATGGTGCCATACCCAGCCGTCCTTCAGGGCTCGCAGGTCGCTCCTCCACGTGTTCCGGGACCAGCGCAGCCGCTGCTTCACGAACCCGAGAGCATCCGGGGGGAAGGAGGACCACACCCGTGCCGAACGCTGGAGCACGGTGAGGTGCCCACCTTCGAGGATCAGCGTGGTCAGGCGCTTGTCGTCGCCCGACATGCAGCGCACCCCCAGGAACGTCTCGTTCATGAACCGGTCGGCGTGGCGGAGCAGGAGCTCGCGCCGGTAGACGGCCGTCCGACCGGAGATGCAGGAGATGGCCCTGCCCCGCACTGTCTGGGCCGCGACCTCGTCGAAGTACCGGTAGTCCAGGTACATGTCGTTCAGGTGCTGCCAGGGTGTCCGGGGGTTCGCGACGTTCTGCCGGGTGGCCACCCCGCCCACCTTCGGATCGGCGAAGGGCATGCACACGAGCTGGGCCACGTCGGACGCCCAGATCGTGTCCGAGTCCACCAGCGCCACCAGCGGCGTGGAGGTCGCCTCCCAACCGGTCTTCAGCGCCGGTCGCTTGCCCGGGACCGGCGTGACGATGACCCGCACCGGGTACTCCGACGCGATGTCGATGCAGGTCCGGTCGGTGTGATCGATCACCAGGATGATCTCCTCCACGTCGTTGCGCAGCCACGACTCGAGCGCGTAGCGGAACGTCTGCGGATCCTCCTGGTACACCGGCACCACGATCGAGAGCGGTTCGCGGTGGTCGTTCTCCACCGAGCGGTACAGGACGGCGGGCAAGCGTCGGATCAGCCAGCTCGTCCACCGGATCACCCCGAGGATCCCGAGCGGGACGAGGAACGCGAGGCTCCCGATCCAGTCCATCAGCTGGCGCGCCTGACCGCCTGGCCGTCGGCCGAGGGATCGGCATCGGGCTCGATCGTCCCCGCCACGGGCGGTGCCGAGGGCACGGTGGTGGGTCCGTCGGCCGCCTCGTGCCGGTCGGGCGTGATCCCCTGGCCGTCGGCCGCCACCTGCTCGTTCACCTCGTCCACGGCCTGGAGGAGCGGCATCTCCACGCCCACATGCCGGGCGAAGCCGAGGAACCCCTTCGTGTCCTTGGGCAGGCACGCACCACCGTACGGCGCTCCCGCGTTGATCCCGTACTCGGGGTTGTACGAGCCCTCGGCCGACCGGGAGACGATGCGCGCCACATCGGCCACGTCCATGCCCAGCCGGTTGCCCACCCGCCAGATCTCGTTCCAGAAGCTGATCTTGGTGGCGTTGAACAGGTTGTGGGCGCACTTCACCAGCTCGGCCACGCGAGGGTCACCGAACGTGTGGATCTCCCCGCCGAACGGCTCGAACAGCCGGCGCATCCGCTCCAGCGTCCGCTTGCTCCGGGAGGCCACCACCGTCATCCACGGGTTCAGGAAGTCCTCCAGGGCGCAGGCGGCGCGCAGGAACTCGGGGTTCGCCGCCAGGGAGAACCGCTCGCCCTGGCGGCCGCCCGTGGCCTCCTCCAGGATCGGCCGGACCAGGCCGTCGGTGGTCCCGGGAGGAACCGTCGAGCGGACGACCACGGTGTGGAGCGCGTGGCTGTCCTTCATGGCCTCCGCCACCTGCTCCGCGCCCCGTCGGAAGGGACCGAGGTCCCAGCGATGGCCGTCGTTCGGGGTGGGCAAGGTCAGGAACACGATGCTGGGCTCGCTGGGGAGACGGACATGGTCGGTCGCGCCGAAGCCCTCGGAGCGCAGCGCGTCGATCCGCCTCGGATCGATGTCGACGAACGACACCCTATGTCCGTGCCGGGCGAACCCCTTGCCGGTGGCGGTCCCCACCACGCCCGACCCCACGATCACCACGTGTGCCATCTTGGATCTCCCCTCTCTCTGCTCCCGCCCCGGGCCGTACGGCCCGGGGCCCTCTCATCCGTCGTCGGTCATCCGGACTCCGTCGTCCGCGCTCATCGGTGGATCCTGCAGCAGGGCCGGACCGGCCTCCCGGCTCGGCGCCGTCACGGGGCCGGCGACCACCGCGCCGTCGGCCAGGACCGAGCCCGGATCGAGCCTGATCCCGCTCCGCACCCGGGCGCCCCTCCCGAGGATCGCCTGGCTGACGCTGGCCGATCCCTCGACCGCTGCCTCGTCGAAGAGCACCGCATCGCCGATCCTGGCTCCCGGCTCGATCGCGCACCCGGCTCCCACCACGACCGGGCCGGCGAGGCTCGCGGCCCGATCCACGGCGGCGTCCCGGTGCACTGCCGCCAGGGGCCCGATCCGCCGCAGCCCGGGGGCCCACGGCCAGGCACAGCGACCCTCGAGCACCGCGCGGTGCCCGGCCCGGTACCGCTCCGGCGTCCCGAGGTCCTGCCAGTAGGCGTGCGGGATCACGCCCGTCACCAGGGCACCCTCGTCCACGAGGGCGGGGAAGACGTCGCGCTCGAACGACAGGGAGCCATCGCCCGGGAGCAGGTCGAAGGCCGATGCATCCAGCACGTACGCCCCCGCGTTCACCGTCCGGTGAGCGGTGGTACCCGGGGCCGGCTTCTCCAGGAACCGCCGGACCCGGCCAGCGTCGTCGCGGACCACGACCCCGTAGCTCGACGGGTCCTCAACGCGCATCAGGGCCAGCGTGGCGACGGACCGGGAGCGGCGGTGCGCTTCGATCAGCCGCTCGTACCGGACGTCGGACAAGATGTCGCCGTTCAGGACCACCACCGAGCGCTCGCCGGTCCCGGCCAGGAGCCGTCGCGCGGCGCCGGCCGTATCCAGCGGACGCTCCTCGGTCACCAGGTCCACCCGGATCCCCGCGGCCCTGCCGAGGTCCTGGATCGGCGCGAACGGCCCGGCATCTGGGCCCACCAGGAACGTTGCCCGCCCACACCCGGCCTGGGCCAGCCTGCGGAGCAGCCCCGCCGCGTACGGCGCGCCCATGAAGGGCACCAGCGGCTTCGGACGTGACTCCGTCAGCGGGCGGAGGCGGGTTCCCTTCCCACCGGCCAGCACCACGGCTCGCCAGGGGGCGTGGCGGAGCGGATCCGGGTTCGTGGGGAGCATGCGGGCCGTCCTTGGTTGACGTTCGTGTTACGAAGTTGTCCTGAGGGTTTCCCGGGGGTTCCCCGCCCGAAACACGGAGCGCGGTGAACGTGGGTTAGGAGATCGTTAAGGATCCCGCCGACCCGGGCCCGGAGCGCGTTATCCCCGCCCACCAGACCGGGTATCGATCAGGCATGGCGCGCGCGATCTGGAGCGGAGCGGTCTCGTTCGGGCTGGTCAACGTGCCGGTCCGCCTTTACTCGGCCACCGAGTCCAAGGACGTCCGGTTCCACGAGTTCCAGCAGGGAACCGGACGTCGGATCCGCCACGAGCGGGTGGCCGAGGGCACCGACCAGGAGGTCCCCTACGAGGACGTGGTCAAGGGCTACGAGTACGCGGACGGGCAGTACGTCACCCTGACCCAGGAGGAGTTGGAGGCCGCCCAGCCCGAGCGCACCCGGGGCATCGCGATCGAGGACTTCGTGGAACTTGCGGACGTCGACCCCATCTTCTTCCAGAAGACCTACTACCTGGATCCGGGCCCCGGGGCCGAGAAGCCGTACGCGCTCCTGCTGCGCGCGATGGAGGAGACCGGCCGGGTGGGCATCGCCCGGTTCGTGTTCCGGACCAAGGAGCACCTGGCCGCGATCCGGCCCATGGACGGACTGCTCGTCCTGGAGACGATGTTCTTCGCGGACGAGGTCCGCGACGTGGGCGACATCGACGGCGTTCCGGCGCAGGCCGATCTGGACCAACGGGAGGTCGACATGGC
>DASQQQ010000143.1:0-3351 GCA_035643355.1 Actinomycetota bacterium
TCCTGCTCGTAGCCCTATCGCACCACCATCCGCCGGTAGCAGTTCCGATCCCGGGCGCCCATCCCTCCCACGTACAGGGCGATGGCGGGACGGAGCCGGTCCCGGCACGACCCGAGGTCCTCGCCCACCGCGGCCCAGGCCATCGGCGCGACGTCGAACCTCTCAGGCGGACCCCCTCGGCGAGCGAACCCTTCCTCCAGCCACGGCCGGAAGAGGTCGGCACGCTCGGGCGAGAACAGGATGGGGAGCCAGCCGTCGGCGATCTCGGCCGCCAGGGCCACGTTGCCGGGTCCCATCGCCGCCAGGTACACGGGGAGGTCGGCCCGGAGCGGCACGACCCCGACCTTCAGGGCTCGTCCCATCCCGGTCCCCTCGCGCAGCGGAAGATCGTAGTGACGCCCGTGGTGCTCGAGGGGCGCGTTCCGGGCCAGAGCGGCTCGAACGATCGCCACGTACTCGCGGGTCCGGCCCAGTGGGTCATCGGATCCCACCCCGTGCCAGCCTTCGACCACCTGGGGTCCGGAGACGCCGAGTCCCAACCGGAACCGCCCGCCCGACAGATGATCGAGCGTGATGGCCGTCATGGCGGTCGCGGCGGGGGTCCTGGCCGGGATCTGCATGACCGCGGTCCCCACCCCGATCGTCGACGTCCGAGCGGCCAGCCAGCTGATCGTGGTGACGGCGTCCGAGCCCCAGGCCTCGGAGGTCCAGACCGAGTCCACGCCCATCCGTTCCGCCTCGCGCACCAGGTCCACGGCGTCGGCGGGACGCCGTTCCCAGTGACCGACGTGCAGGCCGATCCTCACGGCTGCAGCCTAGCCGCCCCAGCATGCCGCGCCGGGGCTGCTCCGGTAGGCTTGCGGCCCGTGGCTCCTCGCGGGGCCGTCCGGTCGGATCGGAGGCGACGCCTTGCTCGAGCAAGCGGAACAGGCGGTCGAGGCCGCACGCAGGGCGGGAGCCGACTACGCCGATGCTCGCTTCGTCCGGGATGACTCCGAGTCCATCACCGTGCGCAACCAGGAGATGGAGGGCATCGACCGCTCCACCTCCAAGGGCCTGGGGATCCGGGTGCTGGTTGGCGGGTATTGGGGGTTCGCGGCAACCGCCCGCACCGAGGAGGCCGACGTTCGGCGCACCGCGGAACTAGCCGTGTCGATCGCTCGCGCCGCGGCCCGACTGCCCCGTGACCCCGTGTCGCTCACCCAGGTCGAACCGGCCACGGGCACCTGGCACAGCCCGATGCAGGAGGACCCCTTCAACGTCCCTCTCGAGGAGAAGATCGCCCTGCTCATGGAGGCCAGCCGGCGGATGCAAGAGGTCCGGGGGCTGAGCTTCGGGGAGGCCGGGATCGACCTGTTCCGCCGGCGCACCTGGTTCGCCTCCTCGGAGGGAGCCGCGCTCGAGCAGACCACGGTCCACTCCGGCGGTGGGATCGAGGCCACCGCCGTGGGTGAGGGCGATCTGCAGCGTCGCTCCTTCCCCAACTCCTTCCGAGGGCACATCGCCGCAGCCGGGTGGGAGCACGTGAAGCGCCTGGCGCTGGTCCAGGAGGCCGAGCGCACCGCCACCGAGGCGGTGGAGCTGCTCTCCGCCCCCGAGTGCCCGAGCGAGCTCACCACCCTGATCCTGGACGGCGATCAGGTGCAGCTCCAGGTCCACGAGTCGATCGGTCACCCCGTAGAGCTCGACCGCGTGCTGGGCATGGAGGAGGCCTACGCGGGCTCCTCGTTCCTGCGCCCGGAGGACCGGGGCCGGCTCCGCTACGGCAGCGAGCTGGTCTCCATCACCGCCGACGCCACCCTGCCCGGCGGTCTGGGCACCTTCGGTTGGGACGACGAGGGCGTGCCGGCGCAGCGGGTGCCGATCATCGTGGACGGCATCTTCCAGGACTTCCTCTCCAGCAGGGAAACGGCCGGCGTGGTGGGACAGACCTCGTCCGGCGCCATGCGCGCCGACGGCTGGCAGCACCTGCCGCTGATCCGCATGACCAACATCAGCATCGAGCCCCGCGAGGGCACCCTGGCGGACATCATCGGGGACACGAAGGACGGGATCTACGCGGCCACGAACAGCTCATGGTCGATCGACGACAAGCGAGTGAACTTCCAGTTCGGCTGCGAGATCGCCTGGCGCATCAAGGACGGCAAGCTGACCGAGATGTTCCGCAACCCCAACTACACGGGCATCACCACCGAGTTCTGGGGGTCCTGCGACGCGGTGGGCGGCCGGGAGGACTGGGTCCTGTGGGGCACCCCGAACTGCGGGAAGGGACAGCCCGGCCAGGTGGCCAGGGTGGGGCACGGGGCCTCGCCGGCCCGGTTCCGCAACGTCCGGGTGGGGGTCCGGGGCTGATGCCCGGCCTGGTCGGCCCCGACGAGGTCCGCCGCGTGGCCGAAGCCGCCCTGGAGCTGCCCGGCGTGGACGGCGTCGAGGTGCTGTTCATGCACGAGTGGAGCGGGCTCACCCGCTTCGCGTCGTCGGCCATCCACCAGAGCACGTGGCAGGAGGACACGGCCATCCGGGTGCGGGTGGTGGATGGCGGCCGGATCGGCGTGGCCGCCACCAACGACCTGTCCCCGGAGGGAGCACGGGCGGCCGCAGCGAGCGCCCGGGAGATGGCCCTCGTCGTCGCCCCCGACCCGCTGTTCCCGGGGCTGGCTCCTCCGGCGGCGGTCCCGGAGCGGGACGGCTTCGAGGAGGCGACCGCGTCCTCCACACCCGAGGCCCGGGCCGGGTCCGTGGCCGCGCTCGTGGGGCAGTGCCCGCCGGGGTTCGCGGCCGCCGGCGCGTTCGAGACCGCCGCTGCCGAGGTGGCGGTGGCCAACACCGAGGGCCAGTTCTGCTGGGCTCCATCCACGCAGGCCTCGATCACCACGGTGGTCACCGGCGGCGAGGGCGGGAACGGGTTCGCCGAGGTCTTCGCACCCTCGGTGGAGGCGATCGATCCCGAGGCCCTCGGACGCCGGGCGGCGGACAAGGCGATGCGCTCCCAGGACCCTCGCGATCTGGAGCCCGGCCGGTACCCCGTGATCCTGGAGGCCTCCGCCGTCTCCACGCTCGTGGGGTTCCTGGCGTGGATCGGCTTCGGAGGTCGAGCCCTGCTGGAGGGACGGTCCTGCTTCTCGGGCAAGGAGGGGCAGCGCGTCGCGGCGCCGACCGTCACGATCATGGACGATGCCCTCTCGCCGCTCACAGTGGGGATGCCCTTCGACTTCGAGGGGGTGCCCCGCCGATCGGTGCCCCTGATCGAGGGCGGGGTCTTCCGCGACGGCGTCTACGACCTGCGCACCGCCAAGCAGGGGGGGAAGCAGACCACCGGCCATGCCCTGCCTCCCCCCAACCCCGAGGGCC
>DASQQQ010000144.1:0-5033 GCA_035643355.1 Actinomycetota bacterium
GATCCCGGCCAGGACGACCGAGGTGTCGCCCTTGGCCAGGTCGTCGGAGGCCACCCAGGTGATGTCGACCCTGGCACGGTGGTAGAAGCCGCCGTGCCGTAGGGCCTCGATCACCGACAGGTAGGCATCGCGGAGGTTCACGTACTTGCCCACGATCGCGATCTGGACCGGGTCGGTGGACACGTCGATCCGCTCGACCAGGCCCTTCCACTCGGCCAGGTCGGGGGCCTGCTCGATCCGCAGATGATGCGCCAGGACCTGGTCCAGCCCCTCCTGGTGCAGGATCAGGGGCACGCGGTAGATCGAATCGGCGTCGGGTGCGGACACGACGCCCGAGATCGGCACGTCGCACAGCAGCGAGATCTTCTCCTTCAGGTGGCGCCCGATGGGCCGGTCGGATCGGCAAACGATCGCATCGGGCTGCAGACCGAGCGATCGCAGCTCCTTGACCGAGTGCTGGGTGGGCTTGGTCTTGAGCTCCCCGCTGGGGCCGATGAAGGGCATCAGGGACACGTGGACGAACGCGCACCGATCGCGCCCCACCTCGTTCCGTAGCTGGCGGATGGCCTCTAGGAAGGGCAGGGACTCGATATCGCCCACCGTGCCCCCGACCTCGACGATCAGCAGGTCGGCGTTCTCCGCCTCTGCGTATGAGCGGATCCGCTCCTTGATCTCGTCCGTGATGTGCGGGATCACCTGGACGGTCTTGCCCAGGTAGTCGCCGCGGCGCTCCTTCTGGATCACGGCCGAGTAGACGGCGCCGGTGGTCAGGTTGGAGCCGCGGTGCAGGTTCTCGTCCGTGAACCGCTCGTAGTGACCCAGGTCCAGATCGGTCTCGGCACCGTCGTCGAGCACGAACACCTCTCCGTGCTCGAAGGGGTTCATGGTGCCCGGATCGACGTTGACGTAGGGGTCCAGCTTCTGGAGGGCGACCCGCAGACTGCGGGCCTTGAACAGGCGCCCCAAAGAAGCGGTGGTGATCCCCTTGCCGAGTCCCGAGGCGACTCCGCCGGTCACGAAGATGAACTTCGGCTCTTTCAACACCTCGGGATTGCATGCTAGCACAGGCCGAGGACGGGACCGGCAGATCCGAGCGTTTCCGCTCCCCGGTCGACCCCAAGGGTCAATCCGGTGCGGGCAGCCGCCCCAGGCGGTCCGCCCATCGGAGCGGTCCGAGCTCCCCGATCACGCGGGAGAAGCTCACCGTATCGGCCAGGACGTTCAACGCCACCGCTGCGACGGCGGCCGCGGCGACCCCCCATCCGGGGAGCACGAGGACGAGCCCGACCCCCACGGAGAAGCCCAGCAGGTTCGCGCCGCCGTCGCCCAGCATGGCGCGCTCGCGAAGGTCGAGGGGCAGGCCGACCAGGGCCCCCAGGGACACGCCGACCAGCGCCGGTGCGGCGGCCAGATCGCCCGCCAGCAGGAACGGCAGGGCCATGGGCAGGTATGCCTTGAGCGCACGACCCGGGCGGAGGTCGAGCCCGTTCCAGACGTTGGCGGAGGCGGCCACCAGGACCACTCCCGCCGCCCCCACCCACCAGTGACCGGGTCGGGTGGAGGCGATCACCACCACGGCCGAGCCCACGATCACGATCACCTTCACGATGCCCGTCGTCACGTGACCGGACGCAAGGGCCCGCAGGTGGTTGCGGAGTCCGCGCGGTCCCACGGCCACCACATCGTCCACCAGTCCGGCGACGAGGACCAGTAGGCACCCGATCAGGCTGGCCCACGCGCTGGAGGGGACCGATCGGGCGAGGGCGTACGCCAGGCACCAGAGCACCGCCGCTGCTCCGATCAGCAGGCCCAAGGCCCGAGGGATGCCCACCCCCCGGTAGTTGACGACGGTGAGTCGGCCCCACCTCATCGACGTCCCACCGCCCGCGCCGCCACCGCGCGCGCGATGTCCAGGCCCTGACGGCCGCGATGCAGGAACCCCGACAGGGTCCGGCCGGTCGGCCGGTGCCGCACCTCGATGGGGACCTCGAGCACCCGCAGCCCGGCCCGCACCGCGTCGATCGTCATCGCCGTCTCCACGCCAAAGCCGGCCGCCAGTGGGCCACAGACCCGCATCCCTTCCGAGGTCACCGCTCGCTGACCGGACAATGGCTCCTCGGCCGCGAAGCCGCTCAGCGCTCGGATCGCGCGGGCCGCCGCGCGCTTGACCAGGCCGAACCCACCGCCGGGCTGGGGAGGCAAGGAACCCACGGCGAGGTCGGCCCGGCCTTCCAGCACGCACGTCAGCGCCGGTCGAACCCCTGCCGCCGTGACCCCCAGGTCGGCATCGGCCAGGAGCCACACGTCGGGGGTCGGCAGCGCGATGAGGGCCGACCGCAACGCCCCGCCCTTGCCCCGGTGCCTGGAGCTTCGGAGCACCCGCGCTCCGGCCAGCCGAGCGGCTCCGGCGGTGCCGTCCCGCGAGCCGTCGTCCACCACCACCACCTCGGTGACCTCGGGGACCGATCGCAGCGCGGCAACCGTGGCGGCCACCCGATCCTCCTCGTTCCGGGCGGCGACCAACGCGGTCACCACCGGCGGCCTCACGTGAGCGGGGGGATCGGACGCACGTCCGTGGGGCTGCCCTTCACGCCGTAGTTGCCGCCCTGCCCGGCGAACATCAGATGCTCCAACCCCAGGACCAACGCGGCTCCCCCGATCGACAGGTCCAGGTCGTCCACGGTGACCATGCGGGTGCCGTCCGCAGGGGAACCGTCGGCACGCAGCGTCTCCACGAACGGATAGGAGGTCGTGGTGCTCTCCCCGGCCGCGACGCTCGTCCCACGCGCCACCAGATCGCCCACCAGCGGCACCAGGAACCGATCCGGGCTCACCACCGGAACGGTGGGCCCTCCCGCCAGCACCACGACGACCTGGTCGCGCCCCCCGATGGCCTGGACGTCGTCCTTGGTGATGCCGGGCGAGGTGAGGAAGTTCTCGGTCAGCAGCTGGTCGAGGACGTCGTCCTGCGCGGGCTGCGCCCCGCGCCGGGGGAGCCCGCTGGTCAGACGCTGTGAGAGCGTCTGCGCCGTCATCCGCTGGAGGACCTCGGGGGTGGTATCGGCCGGTGCTCCGAGGATCTTGGCCAGCGCTCGACGCGACGTCTCGTCGATCGCCGCCATCCGATCCGTCAAGCTCAGCACCCCGAGGAGGTTGGCTCGAGCCTCGTCCAAGGCGTCACGCGTGATGGACAGCACCGCCCCATCGAGCTCCGGACCCGCCACCAGGACGACGGGGACCCCGGCCAGCAACCCGGGATCGAGCACCGGCAGGATGTTGCTCGCCTCCTGCGCCGCCCCCACCTGCGCCTGGTACCTCGCGGCCTCCGCCCGCTGGTCCCGGAGGTCCGAGCGCAGGATCTCGGTCGTGTTGCGCAGGTTGCTGACCAGGCTCTGATCCACCACGGTGGTCCCCGCGAGCAGGCCCAGCCCCAGGGCCAGGAAGATGGCCACGATGGTGATGAGGTGGTACCGGAACGAGATCACAGGAGCTCCCTGAGGTGGAACAGCCACTGACGGAACTGCTCGAACAGTTGGATCACGTACAGCCGGAGCGCCGGCGAGATCACGACGACCATGACCATCGCGAACAACGCGGCCCCCAGGAGCAGGAGCGCGTCCCGGGTGCGGACCCGGGGGCTGTACAGGCGCGACACGCCCTTCGCGTCCATCAGGATCTCCCCCACCCTCAGCCGGACGAGGAAGGTGCTGGCCATGCCCAGCCGGCCCTTGTCCAGGAACTCGCGTAGGTTCCCGTGGCTCCCCACCGCCACGATCAGGCTGGCTCCCTTCTCATGGGACAGCAGGAACGCGACGTCTTCGCTGGTGCCGGCCGCCCGCACCACCTGGTACGGGACGCCGAGCTGGTCCAGGCGCTCGCCGCCGGGGGCGAAGCCGTCGCGGTAGGCGTGCACCACGATCCGCGTGGCCCGGTGCGCGCGCCGGGCGCCCCCGCGCGGCACCGCCATCAGGAGCGCCTCATCGGAGACGCTGTCCATGTCCCCGATGATCAGGTCGGGGCGGTAGCCCGCCTCCAACACGGCGTCCGCGCCGCCGTCCACCCCCACCAGGACCGGACGGACATCGCGGATGTACGGCCGCAGCACCGCCAGGTCCTCCTTGTAGGAGTAGCCGCGGACGACGACCAGCACCGGACGCCCCGACATGTCGAGGTCGATCTCGGGCAGCCCGGCCCCCCCGAAGAGCAGATCGCGCTCCCGCTGCATGAAGTCGACGGTGTTGCGGGCGAAGCTCTCGAACTGCTCGGCGAGTCCGGCGCGCGCCTCCTCCATCGCGGCGCGGACCGAGCGCTCCGACTGGCGAACCCCCACGCCCACCAGCCGGTCGTCCAGGAACACCCGGTCGCCGTCCACCCGGACCACGTCCCCGTCCCGCACCTTCCGCAGCAGCAGGGGACCGACCCCGTCCACCAGCGGGACCCCGGCGTCCAGCAGGATCAGCGGGCCAAGGTTCGGATATCGGCCGCTGATCGACGGTGCCGCGTTCACCACCCCGCTGACCCCCGCCTCCACCAGCCCCTCCGCGGCCACCCGGTCCAGGTCCTCGTGATCGATGATGGCGATCTCTCCCTGCTTCGCCCGCCGTACCAGGCGCTTGGTCCGCTGATCCACCCGGGCCACCGCTTCATGGGGTCGAGGCCCTCGCTGCGGCCTCCGCAGCAGACCCCTGGACCTGCCTGTCGTCGCCATCGCCTCCGCGCCCCCGGTCGTCGGCCCTTCGAGCATGCACGCCGCTCGAGGGGCACCGAACAGGGTAGCCGAACGGGACCCAGGTCCCCAGGTCAGCGGGCGGTTCGGTGGGCCGAGGCAGCCCCGGCACGCGCCGGACGGCGGCGGCCGCGGCCCCGCTTGACGCGGTCGGCCTGGGTCAGCAGCTCCTCGGCGTGCACCGCGGCGGCCTGGCTCTCGGGCAGACCCGAGAGCATCCGGGACAGCTCGCCGATGCGATCGGTCCCGTCGACCACCGCCACCGAGGCCGTTCCTCCGGTCTTGCTGACCACCAGGTGGCGATCGG
>DASQQQ010000145.1:0-4040 GCA_035643355.1 Actinomycetota bacterium
GGGGCGCCGAACGCCGACCAGTCGGCCGGGTGGACGTGGTGCACGGCGTTGGGGAACCGGGGCCGGCCGGCGACCACCGCTCCGCCCGCATGATCGGCGTGCAGGTGGGTGTGGATCACCGCCCGCACGTCCCCGGGCCTCACCCCGGCCGACGCCAGGGCCGCCTCTGGGTCGACCTGCTCGGCCCACGGCCGGTACGGGGGGAAGTCGCCAAGGCCGACGTCCACCATGACCACGCCCGCCCGCGTGAACAGCGCGAACGCGTGCACGTGCCACGCCCACGTTCGCTCGTCCACGAAGGCCCAGGGATGGATGGTCCGTTCGCCCGCCCAGTCCACGTCCTGCCCGGGGAGCTCCTCCTCCAGTGGGAGTGGGGCGAACCCTTCGCACACCACCGCCACCTCGACCTCGCCCACCCGGATCGGCGCCTGTCCCATCCCCTCGCCTCCCTCGCGTCCGTCTACCCGCCGCTGGCGGAGAAGTGCTGGTGGTCCTTCGGGCCGTGCCGGCTCCGGTACCGGACCCAGGCGATGGCCCGGAACGCCCGCGATGGCGATCGCACGGACGCATGTTCCACCATCCGGGGTCCCGGCGCGGGTCGAGGCGGCCCTGCCTTGACCGATGACGCTTCGGGCCACAGGATGACCGTCGCCATGGAACGCTTCCTGCCCAAGACCAAACGCATCGCCCTGGTCGCTCACGACAACAAGAAGCGCGATCTCCTGGAGTGGGCCAGGTACAACGCGACCACCCTTGGCGAGCACCACCTCTTCGCCACCGGCACGACGGGGTCGATGCTCGAGAGCGAGCTCGGGCTGTCCGTGGAGAAGCTCCAGAGCGGCCCGCTCGGCGGCGACCTGCAGATCGGCGCTCAGATCGCCGACGGGGCGATCGACCTCCTGGTGTTCTTCTGGGACCCGCTGGAGCCGCAGCCGCACGACCCGGACGTGAAGGCCCTGCTCCGGATCGCCGTGGTGTGGAACGTCCCCATCGCCTGCAACCGTGCCTCGGCCGACTTCATCATCTCCTCACCGCTCATGACCGGGCGGTACGAGCGGCTGCCCCCGAACTACGAGGCCTACGTGATGCGGGAGATCGGCTGGGGATAGTCTGCCCTCGGCGGTCGGTTGCCCGTCTCCGGGAGCGGGTACGAGCCCGGCGTGGCGCGAACCGCCGGGACCGCGGAACCCTTCGTCCCCGACCGACCGTCGCTGTCCAACCTCCGGCGAGCCGTCCAGGACTGCCGGGGCTGCGAGCTGTACCGGGACGCCACCAGGGCGGTGTTCGGGGAGGGCAGGCGCCGGGCCCGGGTGATGCTGGTGGGAGAGGTCCCTGGCGACCGGGAGGATATCGAGGGCCGGCCCTTCGTAGGTCCGGCCGGACGCGAGCTGGACCGGGGGCTCGACGCGGCCGGGATCGATCGTGAGGACGCGTACGTGACCAACGCCGTCAAGCACTTCCGGTTCGAGCGACGGGGAAAGCGCCGGATCCACCGCAAGCCCACGCTGGGTCAGATGAGCGCCTGCCGGCCCTGGCTGGACGCGGAGATCGCGGTGGTGCGCCCGGAGGTGGTGGTGTGCTTGGGCGCCACCGCCACCCGGGCGGTTGCCGGACCCGGCGTCACCGTCTCCCGGAACCGGGGCACGTTCGTGGAGACCGATCTGGAGCCGCTGGTGACCATCACGGTGCATCCCTCGGCCATCCTGCGCTCGCCGGACGAAGCCTCCCGGCGGGCCGAGCGCGAGGCGTTCGAGCGCGACCTGTCCCTGGTGGCCCGCGCGATCCGGGCCTGAACCGCTCGCTTCGGAGCCCCGTTTGGACCGCACGAGGTGTGGGCATCCACCCCTGGAGGACGGAAGGAGACGCCCATGGCCAAGCCCTCCCAACGCGAGGTCGTTCGGGCGCTGCTCGAGCGTCACGGGCGGACCCACGCCCAGGACCTGGGGGTCGACGTGTCCCGCAACACGCCGTCCCCGCTCTTCCGGCTGCTGATCGCATCACTGCTCTTCTCGGCGAGGATCAGCTCGAACGTTGCGCTGGAGGCGGCCCGAGCGCTGGCCGAGAAGGGGTGGACCACGGCTCCGAAGATGGCCGGATCCACCTGGTCGCAGCGGACCAAGACGTTGAACCGGGCCGGGTACGCCCGCTACGACGAGAGCACGTCCCGGATGATCGGCGAGAGCACGGACCTGCTGCTGGAGCGATGGGGTGGCGACCTGCGCAAGCTCCGGGCAGAGGCGGACCGCGACCCGGACCAGGAGCGGCCCCTGCTGAAGGCGTTCAAGGGGATCGGCGATCGCGGGGTGGACATCTTCTTCCGCGAGGTGCAGGTGGCCTGGGACGAGATCCGTCCGTTCGCCGACCGGCCCGCCCTGGATGCCGCCGAGCGCCTCGGGCTGCCGGCCGACCCGGGCAAGCTGGAGGGGCTGGTCTCGAGGAAGGACTTCCCTCGACTGGTGGCCGCGCTGGTGCGCACGGGGATCGAGCAGGACTTCGACCAGATCCAGGACCAGGCGGCCGCATGAGCCTGCCCGAGCCGGTCGGCCGACCCGCGCCGAGCTTCGGCATCCGACCGCCACCGCCTCGGGAGATTCAGTTGGAGGTCACCGGCGCCTGCAACCTTCGCTGCACGATGTGCCTGGTCGCCTACCGCCCCACCCTGTCCCGGAGCGAAGGCAGCATGTCGTTCGAGACCTTCCGAGCGGTGGTGGACGACGTGCCGGGGCTGGAGCGGATCACCCTCCAAGGGCTGGGGGAGCCCCTGCTCGCGCCGGACCTGTTCCGGATGATCGCCTACGCGGCGGAGCGCGGGATCAGGATGGGCTTCAACACCAACGGGACCCTGCTCACGCGCTCGCGCGCCGTCCGTCTGGTGAGGGCCGGGCTGGGGTGGCTGCACATCTCGGTGGACGGTGCCACCGCCGAGACCTACGAGAGCATCCGCTCCGGGTCGGACTTCGACCGGGTGACCAGGAACGTGCGGGGATTGGTGGAGGCGATGCGGGAACGCTCGGCCTCCGAGCCCGAGCTCTCCCTGGTCTTCGTCGCGATGCGCCGAAACGTTCGTCAGCTCCCCGACATGGTCCGCCTGGCGGCGTCCTGGGGGGTCCCGCGACTGTGGGTACAGAACCTGTCTCACTCCTTCGCCGACGTGAGCCCCATGACCGACTACCGGGGGATCGGCGAGTTCACAGCCGCCGAGGCGCTGTGGACGGACCGCGACGGCGAGGTGGAGGACCTGTTCGACCGGGCTCGGCGCCTGGCCGACCGGCTCGCGATCGAGCTGCGGCTCCCTCGGCTCGAGGAGCGGTCCACGAGCCGAGGCTCGGGCACGCCCGGTTGCGACTGGCCGTGGCGGTCCACGTTCGTGAACCACGACGGCACGGTCCAGCCGTGCTGCATGCTGATGGGGGCGGACCGGGGGGTGCTGGGATCGGTCCGGACCGAGCGGTTCGGCGAGGTCTGGGACGGGGCCGGGTACCGGGCCTTCCGACGGCGCCTGCTCAGCGATCAGCCACCCGACGTGTGCCGTGGGTGCTCGATGTACCGCGGGGTGTTCTGAGGCTACCCCAGGGTCGCGGGCACCGGGAGCCGGACCGGTGGTGTGTCGATCGGAACCACCCGGCCTGCGACGGGGCGGTCGGTTCCCCGGAGCTCCCCGCGCGTCGACCGCCAGAGCTCGTGTAGGGCGTCGACCACCGTGACGGGCTCGATGCCGCGCAGACAGCGGTGGTGGCCCTGCGGGCAGACGCTCCGATAGCAGAACCGGCAGGGGACGTCGTGGATCAGCACGCGGCTGGGGACCCCCCAGGGGGTGTGCTGGGGGTTCGTCAGGGCATAGAGGACCACCACGGGCGTGCCCACCCCAGCCGCCAGGTGGACGGGCGCCGTGTTGTTCGACAGCAGGATCGAGGCCCGCTCGATCAGCGCGGCGAGCTCGGGGACCGAGAGCTCCCCGGCCAGGGAGTGGACGGGCACGCCGGCGGTCCGACGCACCGCCTCGACCAGGTCCCGCTCGGCCTCCGAGCCGGTTAGCACCA
>DASQQQ010000146.1:0-2040 GCA_035643355.1 Actinomycetota bacterium
CCGGGCCATGTTCTTCGCCATGTGCGGGACGGCGGGGTTCCGGAGCCGCTTCTCACGATCTTCCGCCGGTGGGTAGCCGACCTCGCCCACCCAGTAGCAGGCGCACTCCGGCGGCAGCGTGAACCCCATGAACGTGAGCACCATCATGATCGTTCCCATCGTGGAGAGCGCGCCGTCCTCGCTCCCGGTGATGACGATCCCCGCAGTCTTGTTGTAGAGGGCGCTGCGGCCGGTGGCGATGTACTCCTCGTCCAGGGCGTCCAACCGTTCGATCACGCGCTGCATCAGGCTGGAGCGGCCGCCCCACCAGATGGGAGTGGCGAAGAGCACGATGTCGGAGGCCTTGATCCGCTCGACTATGCCGGGCCAGTCGTCGTCCTGGGACTCCCGGAATTCGAGGCCGACGGGGAGACGGTGGTCGGCCAGTCGCAGGATCTCGGCATCGATGGAGGCGTGTTCGCGCACCTCGTCCAGCACCTTCTCGACGACCTCCTCGGTGTTGGAGAGGGCGGGGCGGTGCTTGAGGGATCCGTTGAGCGCGAGGACGCGCAGATGGTGGTCGGCAGGCATCACGCAGGCGGCGGAGGGCTTGGTCTTGTACATGGCCGGCTCCGGGGTTTCGGGTGGAAGCGGCGGGTGTTCGAAGCGGTGGAATCTAAGGGCGGTCGGGTCCGGCGGGCAGTGCCGTTACCGACATTGTTGGATGTCTTGACAAATATTATTGTCCATACTAGCCTGGCGTTCATGAACGATTCACAGACCGATGTCGCGTCGCTCCAGGTGCTACGGGAGCCCGATGGGGCCGCCGCTCTGCTCGATCCGGAACGACGGCGGCTGGTGGAGGCCCTTCAGGAGACGCCCGACTCTGCCGCCGGGCTGGCGCGCCGACTGGGCGAGTCCCGGCAGCGGCTGAACTACCACCTCCACGCCCTGGAGGACGCCGGCCTCATCGAACTGCAGGAGGAACGGCGCCGCGGGAACTGCGTGGAGCGCGTGCTCCGGGTCGTGGCGCGACGGTTCGTGCTGGACCCCGGGGCCCTGGGGGGCCTGGCCGTGGATCCGGCGGAGCTGACCGACCGTTTCTCGGCCTCGTACCTGATCGCGCTGGCGGCCCGGGCGATCCGGGAGCTGGCGGACTTGATCGAGCGGGCGGCTCGGGGGCGGAAGCGGTTGGCGACCGGCGGGATCGAGACGCAGCTGCGCCTCTCCAGGCCGGCCGACTTCCGGGTCTTCCTGGACGACCTGTCGGAGGCGGTGGCGGAGGTCGTGGCGAGGCATCACGACGAACGCGGCGGCGGCCGCGCGTTCCGGGTCCTGGTCGGCGCGTACCCGGCGCCGGAGGGGGCCGATGCGAGGGCTCAGCCCAGTGAGGCGAGAGACGAAGGAGGCGAGGCATGAGTGACGAAGCGAAGGGGGGAACCGACCCCCGTATGGCCCCTGCGGCCGAGGGGACGCGTTCGGCCGAGGGCCAGGTCGAGATCGGCGCGCCGCCCGAGCGGATATGGCGGGCGCTGACGGAGGCCGAGGAGCTGATCCGGTGGTTCCCTCTGGAGGCGAGGGTGGAGCCCGGGGAGGGCGGGTCCGTCTGGATGTCGTGGAAGAACGAGTACGCCGGTGAGTCGAAGATCCTGGTTTGGGAGCCGGGGCGCCACCTGCGTACGAGCTGGGGCTGGCACGAGGGCGAGGGCCCGGTCCAGATCACCGACTATCTGCTGGAGGGGCGCGGCGGCCGGACGGTGCTGCGGGTCGTGACCTCGGGTTTCCCGAGCGACGCCTCGTGGGACGATTGGGTGGAGGGCACGCGAAAGGGCTGGGCGTTCGAGCTGGCCTCGCTGCGGCACTACCTGGAGCATCACGACGGCGAGGACCGGGAGGTGATCTACCTACGGCGTCGGGTCGGTCGGACCCGGGAGGAGATCTGGGCCCGGCTCTTCGGCCCGCACGGTCTGGGCGGCCGGCCCCTGGGCGGCCGGCCCATCGATGAAGAGCGGCCCGTTCAGTATGCGGCGATCGTGGACGATCCCCCGGGCGGCCTCTTCC
>DASQQQ010000147.1:0-13163 GCA_035643355.1 Actinomycetota bacterium
GATCGGCGGACCCGGCGCCCCGCCATGCGCAGGGCGTCGAAGGCCTGGGGGCTGGTCACCTCGTGCACGAGGTGCAGGTCCACGTAGAGGAGGTCGGGCTCACCCTCGGCCCGCCGGACCACGTGTCGGTCCCAGATCTTCTCCGGCAAGGTCCGTCCCATCGTTCCCCCCTCGGGGGCCGACCGGTATCCACGTCTGTCGACTGGCCGCCCGCCTCGGTCGGTCCCATATCGTGGAACCTGGTATCAATATGTGGGCATGAGTCTAACAGGAGGAGCGCGCGAAGGGCGGGTCGGCGTCCTGGACCGGGCGGTGCGCATCCTGGACGCCGTGGGGGAGGGCCACCGGACGTTCACGGACATCGTCGGTGCCACCGGACTCCCCCGTCCCACGGCCCACAGGCTGCTCAAGGCCCTCGAGGGCCATGGGCTGCTCGCCTCGATCGACGGCCGCCGGTACGGGCCGGGTCCGCATCTGATGCGCCTGGCGGCCACGGCCGCGAAGGACCAGCCGCTGCGCGCCGTGGCCCACCCGGTGCTCGAGCAGCTGGCGGAGCGGATCGGCGAGAGCGCGCAGCTCTACGTTCGTAGAGGCGACGTTCGGGTCTGCGTGGACGCGGTCGAGGCGACGAGCGAGCTCCGGACGATCGTGCCCGTCGGGGCCACGCTGCCGCTCACGGCGGGATCCGCGGGGAAGCTCTTCCTGGCCTGGAGCACCGAGGAGGATCGGGACCGGCTCCTCCGAAGCATGCCCCGGCTGACCGCGGACACGCGCGGACCGGACGCGCTCCGCCGGGAGCTCGCCGAGATCCGGCGACGGGGATGGGCGGCGAGCATCGGGGAGCGCGAACCCGGCGTGGCTTCGGTGAGCGCGCCGGTGCACGGTCCGGACGGCGCGCTGGCGGCGGCGATCTCCGTCTCAGGGCCGTACAGGCGGCGCGGTCGGTTCCGCCCCCGCTCCCATGCCGCGGCCTTGGTGGCGGCGGCACGGGGGATCGAGGAGTCGCTCGGGGCTGGGCCCGCGGCCTGAGGCCAGCCCGGGATCATCGCGCGTGCTCGGCCAGGGTGCGGACGATGCCATCCTCGATGTCCACGGCCTTCCACTTCGGGAGCGAGGACAGGATCGAGAACTCCGCCCAGCCGTCATCTTCGTCCAGCCACACCCATCCGGAGAGGGCCGACACGCCGTCCAGGGTTCCGGTCTTGGCACGGACCCGCTCACCGACGAGGCGGTGCTCGAGCGTTCCCTGCCCACCGGCCGGCAGAGCCTGTCGCAGCACCGCTCCCCAGGGCCGCGCCCCGGCTGCCTCCAGGAGACGGACCATCCCCCCGGCGCTCACGCGGTTGTCGTAGGACAGACCGGATCCGTCGTACAGGCTGAACCGCTCCCCATGGCTCGAGACCCAGGCACGGAGCGCACGGGCACCCTTGGCGATGGTCCCCGGGGCTCCCTCGGCGGACACGCCGAGGAGCTTGCCCAGCACCTCGGCAAAGAAGTTGTCGGAGGGCCGATCCATCCTCGCGATCAACTGACGGAGGGGTCGGGAGCGGATCGCAGCCAGCCTGATCAGGCCGGAGGGCGCGGGTCCCATCCCGGGCCGTCCGACCACCGAGACCCCCCGCAGCCGGAGCTGCCGCGTGAGGGACCGGGCGGCCAGGCGCTCGGGCGAACGTGTGTAGCCATCCCCGGTCCGGTTGCCGTCGAAGACCAGGGCGGTCGGGGGCGCCACGTACGCCCGCGCGTTGGTCCGCCAACCCGACGCCCACCAGTCGTGACGGAAGTACCCGACCGCCCCCAAGACCTGCCCGCTCACCCGCCGGAGGCCCGCCTCCACCAGGCGACGGGCGAGGGCGGCCATCCGGGAGGCGCGGATTTCGGGATCGCCTCGCCCCAGGATCCACAGATCGCCGCGGACCACGCCGTGATCGACCGACGCGGCAGCCGCCGACGTGGACATGCGGTGGCCCGGGCCGAGCCGATCCAGCAAGGCCATCGACAGCAGCAGCTTCTCGTTGGACGCGGGGATCCGCCGCGTGTCGGGAGCATGTTCGTACAGGGTGGCGCCGTCCCGGTCCACCGACAGGGACACGGACCGGTGGTCGATCAGGCGGTCGATCCGCCGCATCCACCTGGCCTTCTCCACCTTGAACGCGAGCGTCGATGAGGTCCCCGTCACGTTCATCGCGTCCTGGGTGGGCCATCGGACCCGGAGGCGGACGATGCCCAGGTCGGCGAAGCCGAAGCAGGGGCGGTCCGTGGCGGACGAGCCTGCATCCAGCACCAGGGACCGCAGCGTCACCCAGCCCGAGGACGTGCGCTGCTGGAGCACCACCTCCTGCCCAGGCTTGGGAGGGCTCACCTCCGTGGACACGGACAGACAGCTCCCCGCGCGCACCGGTGAAGACGCCTGGAGCGAGGCTTCGACGCGGGTCCGCACGCGCACCTGCACCGATCCCGAGACCAGGGATCCGCATCCATCGAAGGCGGGGAACGAGACCTGGTAGGAACCCGAGGTGGCCGGCGCGTCGTTGTAGGCGAACGAGCCATCGTCGCCGGTGGTTGTCTCGGCGAGCGTGGTCCAGGTGCCCCGGGCGGGCCGCCAGCCCAGATCGGCAGGACGCCCGGCCCCGCACCCGTCGCCACCTTCGAGCTCGCCCGATACCACGACACCCCCGCCTGCGGTGACGATGGCGGGAGAGACCAGGAGGGTCGGCTCGGGGTCCACGGCGGCCGGCGCTCCCACAGCGGTGGACACCACGAGGGACACCGCGAGGGACACCGCGAGCGACGCGGCGACGGATAGACGAGCGAACTTCAGGGTCCTCTCCTCGGATGGGCTCGCTGATTCTGTCCCGGCGGGTGGTCCCCACTCAAGGACCCCAGACGTCGGGTCGGCGGCGGTAGCCTGTCCTGGTGGCGTACCTGGAGTTCTCCTTCCGCCCGGAGGTTTCGGGGCCGATCCTCGTGTGTGCCTTCGCGGGGTGGAACGACGGCGGAGAGGCGGCCAGCACCGCCCTTCGCTACGCGCGGGAACGCTGGGGAGCACGGCGGTTCGCGCGCATCGATCCCGAGGAGTTCTTCGACTTCCAGGTGAACCGCCCTACCGTCCGCCTGGACGAGGGCCAGACCCGCCGGTTGGACTGGCCCGCGTGCGAGTTCTTCCACGCACGCGTGGGAGGACGGGACCTCATCGTGTTCCTGGGGGTGGAGCCCAACGTGCGGTGGCGCACCTTCTGCGAGCAAATCCTGGCGGTGAGCCGAGACCTCGGCGTCCGGTTATTGGTGACCCTGGGGGCCTTCCTGGCCGACGTCCCGCACACGTTCCCAACCCCGGTCACGGCGGCCAGCTCGGATCCGGAGTGGTCCTCGCGGCTGGACGTGGAGCCCTCCCGGTACGAGGGCCCGACCGGCATCTTGGGGGTGCTGAACGAGATGGCTTCCCGCACCGGGGTCCCCGCCCTCTCGCTATGGGGGGCCGCCTCGCACTACCTGCCGTCCGGCACGAACCCCAAGGTGGCGCTGGCGCTGCTCGAGAAGCTCGGCGAGCTACTGGAGGTGCCGATCGACCTGGCCGGGATGCGCACCGCGACGGCGGTGTGGGACCAGCAGGTGCGCCGAGCCATCGAGGAGGACGAGGACCTGGTCGCCTACGTCCGGCGGCTGGAAGAGCTCACCGAGGAGGGCCGCGACCTGGGGGAGATCCCATCGGGCGATCAGCTCGCGGACGAGCTGGAGCGGTTCCTGCGCGACCAACGGGGGGACGGGGGGTCCTGATGGAGCTGCGCCCCCTCGGAACCACCGGCCATCGGGTGCCGGTGGTGGGCATGGGGACCTGGAAGGTCTTCGACGTTCCTCCCCAGGAGGAGGACAGGATCGGAGGGGTGATCCGCGCCGGGTTCGAGGCCGGGGTCCGGGTGATCGACTCCTCGCCGATGTACGGACGTTCCGAGGAGGTGCTCGGTCACGCCCTCGCGGGGCTGCGGACCGAGATCTTCGTGGCCACGAAGATCTGGACGGCGTCGGGTGAGGAGGGGCGACGACAGCTCCGCCGTCAGCTCGGCCTGTACGAGGGGTCGGTGGACCTGGAGCAGGTGCACAACCTGATGGGGTGGCGAGAGCATCTGGACTGGCTGGAGGGCGAGCGCGACGCGGGCCGGGTGCGGCTGCTGGGCGCGACGCACTGGAACCCGGCGGCCTTCGACGAGCTCGAGCAGGTGATGCGGACCGGACGCATCCATGCGGTGCAGATCCCCTACAACCCGCTCGAGGCCCAAGCGGGTGAGCGGATCCTGCCGCTGGCGGAGGAGCTGGGTTTGGGCGTGATCGTGATGAGCCCGTTCGACGAGGGGAGCCTGCTGCCGGGGGCCGAACCGGAGGCGCTGGAGGAGCTGGGCGTGCAGACCTGGGCGCAGGCGCTGCTGAAGTGGTCGCTCTCGGACCCGCGGGTCCACGTCGTCATCCCGGCCACCTCTCGGCCGGAGCACGCGGTCCAGAACGCGGCGGCCGGCCAGCCGCCGTGGTTCGACCGGGACCAGCGCGGGCTGGTGTCGCGCCTGGCTGGCGCGTGAACGCTCGGGCCGCGGCCTGGCCTGGGTCGGCCCACGAGCTCGAGGCCGAACAGCGCCGGTTGGCGACCCTGCGTCCTAAGCCCTGGACCTGGGTCGGCCCGGCGCGGGTCGGAGGCACGTTCGTCGCCTTCTCCACGTCCGGGAGCGAGGTCCCGGTGGAGCGGTCCTGGGCCGTCGCCGTGGTCGTGGAGCCCGGAGCCGAGGCCGGCCCCCCCGATCGAGCGGTGGCGGTCGCCGAGGTGACCGAGCCGTACCGGGCGGGGTACCTCGCGCTGCGCGAGGGCTCGTTGCTGGAGGCGGCGGCGCGCGCCCTGGCGCGACGCCCGGACGTGCTGCTGGTGAACGCCACCGGACGGGATCATCCCCGACGGGCCGGCCTGGCCCTGCATCTGGGGGCGGTGCTGGATCTGCCCACCGTGGGGGTGACGGATCGCCCCCTGCTCGCAGGTGGTCCGATGCCGGGAGACGAGCGGGGGTGCTCCGAGCCGCTCCGGCTGGGCGACGTGGTGGTCGGGTTCCGCGTGAGGACCCGTCGAGGGGTCCGACCGGTGTGCGCGCACGCCGGGTTCCGTACCGACCCGGCCACGGCCCGGGATGTGCTCCTGGCCTCGACGCGCGGGACCCGGACCCCGGAGCCCCTCCGCCAGGCGCGGTTCTTGGCCCGGTCGGCCCGCGCCCGAGACGAGGGCAGGACGCCACCCGGCTGGACCCAGGACCGCTCCTCAAGGGTGACGCTCCCACCCGTGCGGCGCGCGTAGGGTCGGGGCTGACGGGGCAAGAGGGGACACGATGACGCGTCTGCGCACCGTGATCGAACGGTTCCGAGGCAACCTGTTCTTCGTCCCCGCCCTCTTCCTGACGGCCGCAATCGCTCTGGCGGAAGGGGCGATCACGCTGGACGTGACCCTGCACCGGGCCGCGTTCCAGCTCCCGGTCGGCCTGGCCTCCACGGTGGCCAGCGCCCGATCGCTGCTGGGGACGGTGGCCAGCGCCACGATCGCGTTCGCCGGGATCGCGTTCTCGGTCTCCCTGCTGATGGTCCAACTGGCTTCCACCCAGTACTCGCCGCGGGTGATCTACGGCTTCCTGCGGGACCCGTTCGGCAAGCGGGTCATGGGGCTCGTGATCGGGACGTTCACCTTCTGCCTGTTGGTGCTGTTGGTGGTCCACGCGCCGGCGGGATCCGGGGTCCCCGTGGTGCCCCAGGTCTCGGTGCTGATCGCGGTGGTACTGGGCGTGAGCTCGATCGTCGCCGTCGTGGCGCTGATCAGCCACGGCGTGATCTCGATGCAGGCCGGCGAGATCGTCCGTCGGATCACGGACGAGGCTCGGGAGCAGATCGAGCGCGAGTGCGCTCCGGTCGCGGCTCCGCCCCGGCGGCTCGACCGCGTGGTCCCCGACGGACCGGGGCTCATCGTGCGAGCACCGGGGGACGGGTGGGTGCAGACGGTCGATATCGATCGGTTGTTGGGGGCGGTTCCGGAGGGCGGCGTGGTCCGACTCGAGACCTGGCCGGGCGCCTTCGTCCCCGAGGAGACCCCGATCTGCACGGTCTGGCCGATGCCCGAGGACGTACGCGCCACCGCCCGTACGATGGAGCGAGCCTTCGTCATCGGGCGCTCACGCACGATGCAGCAGGACCTGACCTTCGGGATCCGCCAGCTGGTGGACATCGCGTTGCGCGCGCTCTCACCGGGGGTGAACGATCCCACCACCGCGAACTCGGCGATCGTCCACATCGGGGCGGTGCTGCGGTCACTGCTCCTTCACGATCTGCCCTCTCTAGTCCTGACCGATGGGGGGCGCCGGGTGATCCGACCGCGCGAGTTCGAGCATCGCGACTACGTGGCCCTGGGCTTCGACGAGATCCGGCGGGCCGGGGCGGGTCAGCCCGCGGTGGCCGAGTCCCTGCTGCAGGTCCTGGGCATGCTCGCCGCCGCGCTCGGGACAGCCGGGCTCCGCGAGCGCATCGAGCCCCTCAGAGCGCAGGCCCGGCTGGTCGTGGAGGTCGCCGAGCGCAGTGACCTCCCGAACGCGGATCTCGACCGTATCCACCGGGCCGGTGTCCGGGCCGGCCTGAGCTACCGCTGAGCCCGGTGGGCGCCGGGGCGAGGTCGACGGCGGGAAATAGACCTTCGACCGAGCCTCGGACATCGAACGGCCGATGGCGGGTATCCCCCTGTTGGCCGAGGATGCGGTGGTGAGGGGGACGAGACATGGAGCCGGATCAGGACAGCGAGGTGCGGGAGAGGGGCATGGGTGAGACGGCGATCTTCGCCCGGTACGTGGCGGCGATGCTCCGGATCGGTCAAGCCGACCCGGATCGGGCCCGAGCGGCGATCCTGGCGCGGGGTGACCAGGTCCTGGCGGCCCTCCGCGACGCGATGCAGCCCGGTGCGACGGATTCGGTCCGGATCGTCGCCCTCATCGACATGTACTTGCAGACGACGCTCGAGATGCTCTACGCCGCGTCGCGTTCCGACGATCGGCTGGAGTTCGCGGAAGCGGAGATGAAGGCCTGGGCCGTCGCGGGCGCGCTCGATCGCGCCGCCGAGGCGGCCAGGTCCAAGGACCGGGACACCGTCTACGCGGCTATGCGCGCGGCCGAGTCGGTGCTCGGGATCAACCTCACCTCCAGCTGAGGACGAGGGGGGCAGCCCACGAACCACCCATGGGGGTCGTGGGCTGCGCTCCATCGGGTCACCGTAGGCTGTTGGGGATGAACGGCGTGCGGACCGCGGTGGCCTCGACCTTCTCCTCGCTCCGGATCCGCAACTTCCGGCTGTTCATCACCGGTCAGTTCCTCTCCGGCATCGGGACCTGGATGCAGATGGTGGCGGCACCGTGGCTGGTGCTCCAGCTCACCGGCAGCGGGGTGGCCCTCGGGATCGACACGGCGCTCCAGTACGCGCCGATGCTGGTGTTCGGGGCGTGGGGAGGCGTGATCGCCGACCGGTTCGACAACCGCCGCCTCCAGATCCTGACCCAGCTCGCCTACGCGGTGACGGCGCTCGCCCTCTGGACGATCGTGGCCACCGGGGTGGTGCGGATCGGGATGGTGTACGCCCTGTCGTTGCTCACCGGCCTGGTGACGGCCGTCGACATGCCGACCCGGCAGAGCTTCTACCTCGAGATGGTCGGCCGGACCGATCTCACGAACGCCATGAGCCTGAACACCGCCACCTTCACCGGGACACGCATCGTGGGGGCCGCGCTGGCCGGCGTGCTGATCGCTCTGATCGGTACCGCACCGATCTTCCTGATCAACGGCATCACCTACCTCGCCGTAGTGGTGGCGCTGCTCCGGATGCGGGTGGGCGAGCTGAACCACCGGGAGCCGGTCCCCAGGGCCCGGGGGCAGATCCGCGAGGGCGTCGTGCACGTCTGGCGGACCGCCGAGCTGCGCCTGCCCCTGTTGCTGATGGCCGCGGTCTTCGTCTTCTCGTTCAACTTCTCCGTCCTGCTGCCGCTGTTCGCCACCCGGACCTTCGCTGGTGGATCCCAGACCTACGGCGCCATGCTCTCGCTGTGGGGCGTGGGCTCCCTGGCCGGGGCGCTCGTCCTGGCCGGGCGGTCGGCGGACGCGAACGCCCACCGGCTGTCGATGTTCGGTCTGGCGCTGGGGGCGCTCAGCCTCGCCGTGTCGCTGGCTCCAGCGATCCCACTCGCGTACGTGCTTCTGCCGCCGCTGGGGGCGGTCGGCATCTCGTTCGCGATCACCGGGAACTCGACGCTGCAGCTGCGGTCGGCGCCGCACATGCGGGGTCGGGTCATGGCGCTGTACTCGGTCGTCTTCCTGGGCAGCACCCCGATCGGCGGTCCGCTCTCGGGGTGGGTGGGGCAGCACCTCGGCGCTCGCGTGGGGCTGGCCGGAGGTGGGGCGATCGCCCTGGCGGCCGCGGGCTTGGCGGCCTCGCGGCTGCGGTCGGGGAGCGAGCCGAAGGGTCGATCCGTGGCAGCCGGGGGATACTCGCATCGATGACCGATACGATGCGCGCCCTGGTCCTGGAGGCGCCCCGCACGCACCTCGTGGAGCGCGAGGTCCCGGTGCCGCGCCCGGGACCCGGGCAGGTCCTGCTTCGGGTCAGCGCCTGCGGTGTCTGTCG
Organism: Actinomycetota bacterium; assembly: GCA_035643355.1. Classification (GTDB taxonomy): domain Bacteria; phylum Actinomycetota; class UBA4738; order UBA4738; family HRBIN12; genus DASQQQ01. The sequence continues at coordinate 8,675 of DASQQQ010000147.1, forward strand.
CACGGACCTGCACGTGGTGGACGGGGAGCTGACCTCCCCCGAGCTCCCGCTGATCCCCGGCCATCAGATCGTGGGGGTGGTGGAGGAGGTCGGACCCGGTGTGCTCGGCGTGGCCGAGCGGGTCGGCGTTCCCTGGTTGGGCTGGACGTGCGGCGAGTGCCGGTACTGCCGGGGTGGGCGCGAGAACCTGTGCCCGGTCGCCCGGTTCACCGGCTACCAGATCGACGGGGGCTTCGCCGAGTACGCGGTGGCCGACGAGCGGTTCTGCCTCCCGATCCCCGACGACTACCCGGACCTGCAGGCGGCTCCGTTGCTGTGCGCGGGGCTGATCGGCTGGCGGGCCCTGAAGATGACCGGCGACGCCGAGCGACTGGGCATCTACGGGTTCGGGGCCGCGGCCCACATCGTGGCGCAGGTGGCTCGACACCAGGGGCGGCGCGTGTACGCCTTCACCCGGCCGGGTGACGAGCGAACGCAGGCCTTCGCCCGAGAGCTGGGGGCCGCGTGGGCCGGTGCCTCCACCCAGCCGCCGCCGGAGGAGCTGGACGGCGCGATCCTGTTCGCGGCGGCGGGCGAGCTGGTGCCGGCGGCCCTGGAGGCGGTGGCGCCCGGTGGCACGGTGGTCTGTGCCGAGATCCACATGACCGACATCCCGAGTTTCCCGTACGACCTGCTGTGGCGGGAGAAGGAGCTTCGATCCGTGGCCAACCTCACCAGGGCGGACGGGCGGGAGTTCCTCGAGCTCGCCCCCCGGGTGCAGGTGCGGACCACCGTGACGACCTTCCCGCTGGAGCAGGCCAACGACGCGCTGGACGCCCTGCGAGGGGGGGGCCTGCAGGGGGCGGCGGTTCTGGTGGTGCGCCCGGTGGAGCCGACCGAGGCCTAGGGCCGGGGGCTCGAGCGCCGGGATGCCCGTGCGGTAGGTGTCGCAGGCCGCGGCCTGAGCCCCCGGCCCACGCCCGAGCTGCGACCTCCCGCTCGAGCAGCGCCCCGCCCGCAGGTCCTTTCCCCCTCGCAGGTGACGGACGCGGCTCGGCTCAGCCGTGCCGAGCGGGGAACCTCTCCATGAAGGTGCGCAGGGTCTGCACCCCCTCGAGCGGCATGGCGTTGTAGATCGATGCCCGGATCCCACCCACCGAACGATGGCCCTTCAATCCCACCAGGCCCTGGCCGGCGGCCGCGTCCACGAAGGCCTCCTCCAGGCTGGCATCGGGCAGCCGGAACGTGACGTTCATCGTGGAACGGGCCTCGGGAAGGGCATGCCCGCGGTAGAAGCCGCCGCTGCCATCGATGGCCTGGTAGAGCAGCTCGGCCTTGTGCCGGTTGCGCGCCTGCATCTCCTCCAGGCCGCCCACCTGGTCGCGGAGCCAGCGCGTCACCAACATCAGCACGTAGATCGTGAACACGGGCGGGGTGTTGTACAGGGATCCGCTGGCGGCGTACGTGCGGTAGTCGAGCATGGAGGGGAGGCCGTCGGGGATCCGCTCCAGCAGGGCATCGGCGATCAGCACCACGGTGAGGCCCGCCGGACCGGCGTTCTTCTGGGCCCCCGCGTACAGGAGCCCGTACCGTTCGAGCGGGAGCGGGCGTGAGAGGAAGTCCGAGGAGGCATCGCAGAGGAGCGGCGGCCCCGAGGCCGGCTCGAACCCCGACGGGAACTGCACCCCCTGGATCGTCTCGTTCGAGGTCACGTGCAGGTAGGAGGAGACGGACAGGCCGCTCAGCCTCGGCAGGTTCGGAACCGAGGTGAAGCCGGTGCTCTCGCCGTCCCACGCCGCGGTCACCGGACCCTGCTTGCGGGCCTCGGCGATCGCCTTGGCGCCCCAGGAGCCGGTGAGGACGTACGCGCCCGGAGGGCCGCCCTCCGGCAGCAGGTTCATGGGCGCCATGGAGAACTGCAGCGAGGCCCCCCCTTGGAGGAAGAGCACGCGGAAGCCATCCGGCACATGGAGGAGCTCCCGCAGCCCTTGCTCCGCCTCCCCGAGGATCTGGCCGAACCGGTCGGAGCGGTGACTCATCTCGAGGACGGACATCCCCGCTCCGGGCAGCACCGGGAGATCCGAGCGGATCTGCTCCAGGACCGGCAGCGGCAGGGCGGCGGGCCCCGCCGAGAAGTTCCACACGCGCTGTTTCATCTGCCCATGCTCCCGCGCCGGGACTCCGAGCGTCACGCCGCACACGCCGAAGGGGGCGGAGTGATCGGCCCGGTCAGTCGCGGAGCAGCGGTCGGGTCAGGCAGGTCGGACCGCCGTCGCCCTTCCGTGAGATCTCGTCCCCCCGGTAGGTCCGAACCTCCACCCCCGACGCTTCCATGCGCCGCCGGGTCTCGGGGTTCCCCTCCAGCGCCAGGGCCACCCGAGGGGCCAACGCCAGCACGTTCGGTCCCATCGACTCGAGCTCGGCCTCCGGGACCTCCACCAGGGTGATGCCCCGACGCGCGAGCTCCTGCATCAGCCGGACCGGCACGAGTGGTGGGTAGGCGACCGCGAGGTCCCGATCCAGCAGGCTGATCAGCGAGAGCAGATGGAGGACCGATCCGGGCCCCCGCCGGTGCGGCAGATCGAAGGCGAGGACCTCCACGTCGGGCAGCGCGCTGCGCAGGGCACGGACGCCCCGTTCATCGGTCCGGTAGCTGCGGCCCACCGCCAGCGTCCCCTCGTCCAGCCACAGGAGGTCGCCGCCCTCGATCGTCCCCGGTGGCTCGATCCGGCCGCGGATCTCCATCCCCGCCCGCCGGAGATCCTGGGCGACCACATCGGGTTCGGAGCGTCGTCCCTCCTTGCCGGGCCGGAGGAGCAGCGCTCCGGAGGTCGTGGCCAGGACGGGGTCGTAGACGTAGATCGCGTCCGGATCGCCGGGCGCGGGGGCGAGACCCGATACCACCTCCGAGCCCGCCCGTTCGAGCTCCGCTCGGAACGCGGCGTGCTCCTCGGCCGCCCGCGATGGGTGGGGAGGCGCGTGCCAGCCGTAGGCGCGCCAGGCCAGGTGGTCCTCGGCCTGGGGGGCTCGAACGTACACGCGCCGCAGGGCGCCGACCTGGTCCTGGATGCCCGTCACGTCCGTCTACGAGCCGGCACGGACCTCGGAGAAGAGCTGCGCCACGTCGTATCGCTCGAACTGCGCCCGGCACGGCGTGCCCTCGGTGACCCACAGGGTTCCGACCGACAGGTCCATCACGACCGAGGCGATGGTGGCGTAATCCTCCTCCGGGTCGGTCCCGGGGGTGGGGTGGGAGCACACGGACGAGGGCCGGTCGAAGTGGTCGCGCAGCGCCTCCTGGATCGAGCTCACGGAGAGCGTCCCGGCGCCCTCCCGCATGGCGCGCTCGGCCCGGTGCTGGCGCACCAGGCTGTCGGCGCCCTCGTCGGCCAGGCCCGTGTCGCGGAACATGAAGCGGGTGCTCTGGAAGTGGTTGGCGTGGGCCAGGACACCCATCTCGGGCCAGATCAGGCAGGTCTCGGCGGCCCGTCCGGGAGCGGCCTCGAGATCCAGCGCCTCGCCGTCGCGGTGCGCGACCAGGTAGTTGGCGGAGGAGGCGCGCTCGGGGCGGAACACGGCGTTCGCGGCCTCCGCGAACGAGTCCGCCTGAAGGATCCGACGCAGGATCGCGTGGTAGGGGACGCCGGGCTCGCCCTGGTCGCGATCGGAGATCAGGGCGTTCGTGGCCAGCCCGATCCCCGCTTCGTTCATGCCGGTCTTCGCCAGGAGCCCGGCCTCGACCAGCGTCACGAAGGCAGGGCCGTCGTCGGGGGCGGACACCAGCAGCACGCACGTCTCTTGCGTCTGGGGCTTCCAGTCCCAGTTCTGCGCCAGGATCACGTGGCCGTCCGTGGTCGCGTCGGGCAGCGCCACCACGGCGGTGCACTCCCTGGCCCCGATCCCGAGCCCGAACATCACCTCCGTGCGGACGTTGAGGGCGAGGATGTCGTCCAGCTCCACCCCCGCTCCCCCGGCGATGCCGTCGAGCTCGAGCAGGGCGGAGGGGTCGTATCCCTCGATGGGGGCCAGGAACCCCCGGGCCCGGGTCCGCACCTCCTCCCATCCCAGGTCCGCGTAGTGGCGGAAGACGCGCGTGTAGAGGTCGATGGATCGGCGGATCCGCTCCGAAGCCTGGGCACCGTAGGCCTGTCCCCGGTCTCCCGGAGCGCCGAAGGACCGCACCACGGGCCAGCTCATGGCGCGATGATAGGGCCTCGGCGAGCCGGGGAGGCGAGGATCGATGTGGCCGGGAGATGCGCGGGTGGCGGTGGCCGTCACGTTCGACCTCGATGCCGAGGAGGTGTGGATCGCCGACGATGCGGCCAACCGCCATCGGCCGGCGGCTCTCTCGCAGGGCGTCTACGGGCCCAAGGTCGCGGTGCCCCGCATCGTTGATCTGCTGGAACGGCATGGGATCCGGGCGACGTTCTTCGTCCCCGGGCGAGTGGCCGAGGCCCATCCGGTCGCGATCGAGGCGCTGGTGGCCGGGAGCCAGGAGCTCGCCTGCCAC
>DASQQQ010000148.1:0-7029 GCA_035643355.1 Actinomycetota bacterium
ACGATGGCCTGGTACCAGGACAGGTCGGTCGTGCAGTTCAAGGCGAACCCGTGGAGGGTCACCCGGGCCCGCATCAGTCGCACGCCGATCGCGCACACCTTCCGACGGCCGGACCAAACCCCCGTTTGGACATCGCTGCGGTGCAGCTCCACCCCGAGGTCGGCGGCGGCACGGATGACCACGTCCTCGAGCCGGCGGACGTACCCGACCGCGTCCGGCTTGGTGCCCAGATCGACGATGGGGTAGCCCACGAGCTGCCCGGGTCCGTGGAAGGTGAGCGATCCCCCCCGGTCGATGAAATGGAGCTCGGCTCCGGCTCCGCGGATCCGCTCCTCGGTCCACACGATGTGATCCGGCTTCCAGCGCCGACCGGCCGTGTACACGGGGGGATGTTCGAGCAGGATCAGCGTGTCGGGGATCTCGCCGGCCAACCGGCGCTCGGCGAGGGCGTGCATGGCTGCGTTCCCGCGCTCGTACGGCACCGGCCCGAGCGGGCGGAGCAGCCATCCGTCGGACGTCATCGCGCTACAGCCCGAGGTCCTCGCCCAGATCCCAGGTCTCCAGGTTCTGCTTCACGCGGGAGAGGAACTGGGACGCCAGAGCGCCGTCGATCACGCGGTGGTCCCAGGAGAGCGAGAGATAGACCATATGGCGGATCGCGATCGCGTCGTCCACCACCACCGGCCGCTTCTGCACCGTATCGAACGCCAGGATCGCGGTCTCGGGCTGGTTGATGATCGGCACGGAGATCAGCGAGCCGAACGGGCCTGGATTGGTGATGGTGTGGGTCCCGCCGTGGACCTCGTCGGGCTTGAGCTGCTTGGCCCGAGCCCGGGTTGCGACGTCGTTGATCGCCCTGGACAGGCCGATGAGGTTCATGCCGTCGGCGCCTCGGACCACGGGGACGATCAGCCCCTCCTCGTAGGACACGGCGATGCCGAGGTTCACGAAGTGCTTGAGGACGATCTGATCTCCGCGCAGCTCGGCGTTCACCAGCGGGAAGGCCATGAGGGCATCGACCACCGCCCGGGCCACGAACGGCATGTAGGTCAGGTTGAAGCCTTCCCGAGCCCGGAACGCTTCGCGGGCCCGCTGACGCAGCTGGGCCACGTTCTCCACGTCCACCTCGACCGCGTTCCATGCCCGAGCCGAAACCTGCAGGCTGCGGGTCATGTGCTCGCCGATGGCCCGGCGGATGTGGGAGACGGGGATCATCTCCTCCCCGGCGCCCGGAGGCGCGACCGGGGCCTGAGCCGGCTGGGGTAGGACCGGGGCCTGAGCCGGCTGGGGTTGGGCCGGGGCTTGGGCCGGCTGGGGTTGGACCGGGGCCTGGGTCGGCCCGGGGGCCTGGGCCGGCTGGGGCGGCGCCGGGGCGGGCTGCGCGGCAGGTGCCTGACCGGGTGCCTGAGCCGGTACTGTCGCTGCCGGCGGGGCGGCTGCCGGCTGCGCCAGACCGGCCCGAGCTGCTTCGACGTAGCTCAACACGTCGTCCTTGGTGATCCTCCCCCCGGTGCCGCTGCCGACGATCGCGGAGAGGTCCACATCGTTCTCGGCCGCCAGCCGCCGCACCAGCGGAGACAGGATCTGGGAGCGTGCCCCTCGATCCGGCAGCTCGGCGGCGGTCTCCGCTCGGGTGGAGGGGGCGGCGACCTGGGGTTGGGGTGCCGGCTCCTGAGGGGGCGCAGGGGCGGCTGCCGGCGCCTCCGCTGCCGGCTCCACCTGGGGGGTCTCCACCGGGGCGCTCGACTGCACAGGGGTCCCCGGCGCCTGCCCCGCAGGCGCCTCGGCCGGTGGGGGGGTGTGCGTGGCGGCCTCGGCCGACTGAGGAGCGGGCTGCTCGGCCGGCGGTGCCTGCTCGGCCTGAGCGGGCGGTGCCTGCTCCGCCTGAGCCGCTTGTGGCTGGTCGGTCCCCGCCCCAGCCCCGGCGCCGCCGATCTCGGCCAAGGGCGTGCCGACCTTCACGGTCTGTCCCTCGGGAACGAGGATCTTCGTGAGGACCCCTGCGGTGGGGGAGGGGACCTCCGTGTCGACCTTGTCCGTCGAGATCTCGAACAGGGGCTCGTCCTGGCCGACGTTGTCGCCTTCCTGCTTCAACCACTTGAGGATGGTCCCCTCGACGACGGTCTCGCCGAGCTGCGGCATGGCTACGGTGGTCATCTGTCCTCCCCGCTCACCAGGTGGAAAGCTCCTTGACGGCGGCCTCGATATCGGCAACCTGTGGGATGTACGCGTCCTCCAGCACGGGGGAGAAGGGCACGGGCGTGTGCGGAGGCGCCAGACGCATCACCGGGGCGTCGAGGTCGGTGAACGCCCGCTCCGCGATCATCGCCGCGACCTCGGCCCCCGTGCCGAGGAACCGGCTGCTCTCGTACAGCACCAGGGCTCGGCTCGTCTTGGCCACGGACGCCAGCACGGTCTGCTCGTCCAGGGGGTACACGGTCCGAAGGTCCACGATCTCCGCCGAGATGCCCTGCTGCGCGAGCTCCTCCCCGGCCTCCAGGGCCTGGTGGACCATCGCGCCGTAGGTGATGATCGAGACGTCGGTTCCCTCCCGCTGCACCTTCGCCTTGCCGATCGGGACCAGGAAGTCCGGGTCTTCCGGGACCTGCTCGCGGATGCGCCGGTAGATCCATTTGTGCTCCAGGAAGACCGCCGGGTTGTCGTCACGGATGGCGGACTTCAGCAGCCCTTTGGCATCCGAGGGGAAGGCCGGACAGATCACCTTCAGGCCCGGCGCGTACGCGAACCACGGCTCGGGATTGGTGGAGTGGAAGTTGCTGGCGCGGACCCCGCCTCCGGAGGGCGCGCGCAGGACCACGGGCAGCGGCACGCCGGTCCGGTAGTGGTACCGGGCCAGGGCGGTGACGATCTCGTCGAACCCGGAGGTCATGAAGTCGGCGTACTGGAACTCGGCGATGGGTCGGAAGCCCTCCATCGCCGAGCCCATGGCCATGCCGACGATCGTCTCCTCGGCGATCGGCGTGTCCATGACGCGCTCGCGACCGAAGCGCTCGATGAACCCCTCGGTGACCTTGAAGGCGCCTCCATAGACCCCGATGTCCTCGCCGAGCAGGTAGACGCGGTCGTCGCGCTCCATCTCCTCCCACATCGCTTCGGCGATCGCGATCAGGTACGTGGCCTCCCCGTTCTCGGTACGCTTGCCTCGCGGCTCGGCCCCGTGGCCGGCGGCACCGGCCTCAACGCGCGCTTGGGCCATCAGCCGGTTCCCCCCTCGCGCGAGGGTTCGGTCTGCCAGTACCCGTCGTCCGTGAAGACCCCCTTGGTCACGTCTTCGGGGACCGGGAAGGGCGAGCGCTGTGCGAACTCGTATCCCTCCTCGAACTCCTGCTCCACCCGCTCCTGCACGCGCTTGATCTCCTCCTCGTCGACGACCTCGCGGCTGACGAGGAGGTCCTCGTACCGCTTCACGGGATCCTTGCGCTGCATGTACTGGTCGAGCAGCTCCTTCGGCACGTACTTGGCCGGGTCGTGGCCGGCGTGCCCCCGCCACCGCAGCGAGACCGACTCGATCAGCGAGGGTCCCTCCCCCGTGCGAGCCCGCTCCACCGCCTCACGGGCCACCCGGTAGACCTCGAGCACGTCCTGTCCGTCCACGCGGACCCCGGGCATCCCGTACGCGGCCGCTCGCTCGGCGATGGTGGGGACCCGGAACTCCAGCCGATTGGGGGTCGAGTACGCGTACTGGTTGTTGTTCACCACCCAGACCACCGGGAGCTGATGGACGGCCGAGGCGTTCAGCGACTCGTGCCAGCGCCCGTTCGAGGTGGACCCGTCCCCGCAGATCGCCAGGGCCACCCGCGGCTCTCCGCGCCGTAAGTAGGCGAGCGCCGCGCCCGTGGCGATGGGGTACGCGATCGGCAGGTGCGAGATCACGGTGAAGGTCCGCGTGCCCTCCCAGTCGCCGATGTGGCTGTTCCCGTCGCGACCCCGCGTGTAGCCGTCGATCCGACCCCAGAACTGAGCCATGACCCGCTTGAGGTCGAGCCCCTTGGTGAGCTGGGCCGACAGGTCCCGATGGGTGGGGAACAGCGAATCGTCCTTGCGCAACGGGTAGGTCACGCCGACGTGGGTCCCCTCCTGTCCGCGACCCGAGTAGATGGCCCCCGGGAGCCTGCCCTGCCGGTACAGCGCCTCCATCCGCTCGTCGAAGTAGCGGCAGAGCTTGAGCTTGTGCAGGATGTCCTTGAGCTGATCGTCGGAGAGACCGACCCGCCAGTCGGCCTCCTGACCCCCCGCCATCTGCGATACGTCGGTCGCCAAAGCGCGGTCCCCCTACGCGGAATGCAGCGGCTTGCCGGCGAGGGCCAGGAAGGCCTCGCCCACCGCCTCGGACAAGGACGGATGGGGATGGATCAGGGCGGCCACCTCGGCCGGGACCGCCTCCCAGTTGGTGATCAACATGCCCTCGGAGATCAGATCGGTGACGTGCGGCCCCACCATGTGGATCCCCAGCACCGGGCCGCCTCCCTTCCGGGCGATGAGCTTCACGATGCCTCCTTCGCCCACGATGTTGGCCTTCCCCACGCCCTGCAGGTTGAACCGCTCCACATCGAGCTCTTCACCCCGCTCGATGGCCTGGGCCTCGGTGATCCCCACTGAGGCGACCTCGGGAGAGGAGTACGTGACGCGCGGGATCCCCGCGTAGTCGATCTCGGGGGAAGGGATGCCGGCGAGGCGTTCCGCCACCGCGATGCCCTCCGTGAACGCCACGTGCGCGAGCTGCAGGGGGGTGGCCGCCACGTCGCCGACCGCCCACACGTGGGCGGCGGTGGTCTGGAGGAGACCGTCGACCTTCACGAAGCCGCGGTCGGTCTCCACGCCGATCGCCTCGAGCCCCAGACCGGTCGTGACCGGACCTCGGCCCACGGCCACCAGGCAGATGTCGGCGGACGCCTCCTCGGCGCGTCCGCCCGCCTCGTAGACCACCCGGACGCCACCGTCGACCTCGTCGATGGTCTGCACGCTCGCTCCGGCGTGGGCTTGGATCCCCCGGCGTCGGAACTGGCGCCCGAGCTCCTTGGAGAGGTCCTCGTCCTCCAGGGGCGCGATCCGGGGGAGGGCTTCGATCAGGGTCACATCGGCGCCGAAGGACCGGTACAGGGACGCGAACTCGAGCCCCACGGCGCCGGCGCCGATCACCACGGCCGAGCGTGGGATCGTCGGGTACCACAGGGCCTGATCGCTGGTGATGATCCGGTCGGTGACCGCAAGCCCGGGCAGGAGCTTGGGGGCCGACCCCGTCGCGAGCACCAGCTCGCTCGCCTCGATCCGACGGCCGTCCGCGATGGCTGCCGGACCGGGGGCGACCGTGGCCGTCGCGCGGATGACCTCGATCTTCCGGGACCGGATGACGCCGGTGAGACCCGAGACCAGCTTGTCCACCGTCTTGGCCTCGAAGGCCTTGACCGCGTCCCAGTCGGGCTCCCCCGAGGCATGCACGCCCCACTCCTCCGACCTACGGATCGTTTCCATGACCGCAGCGGACTGGAGCAGCGCCTTGGTGGGGATGCATCCGCGCAGCAGGCAGGTGCCGCCCAGTCGTTCTTCCCGATCGATCAACGCCACGCGCTTGCCCAGTTGCGCGGCCCGCAGGGCACAGGCGTAGCCGCCCGTACCCGCACCGATCACGACGACGTCATAGGCATCCGGCATGCGAACCTCCATGTTACCGCCGGTGGTGGAACGACCGGGTCTAGGATCGGGCCCGCCGGCTTGATGATGTGGGGACGGCGGGGATGCTCAGGACAGCGCTCGGCCCGACGCCGCAGCGATCAGGTCGGCGACCGTCGCGCTTCCGAAGCGCGTGCGCTGCAGCAGCTTGTTCAGCGTCGCGCTGGCCCGTGGCGAGTCGTGCATCACCGCCACCACCACGTACAGGCCGGAGCTCGGGATCCCGATGGCTCGCATCGGTCCGAAGCCGGGCGCGGCCACGAAGTACGCCCACCGCGTGGGTCTGGGTCCCAGCTTGCAGATGCCCTGCCCCGCTGCGACGTAGTCTCCCGGGGAGTCCCTGGGCCCGTCGGCGAAGGCCGGCCGATGATCCGCGAACACCGTCCGGCTGGTGGCGCTGCACTCGGGACGATGGGTGAGCCCATCGAGCGCCGGGCCGGTCGCCGCCAGGTAGTAGTAGTCGGAGGGCACCCCCACCCTGGTCCCGTCCACCCACATCGCCGCCATGCCCTCGATGGGGGATGTGGAGGATCGCCACTCCCTCGGGCGGGGAGAGGCGATGATCCCGTGCTCCGCGTCCATGAGGGTTCCGGCGAGCTGAGGCCGCCAGGTGTCGGGGATCATGGCCCGGACCTGGCCCGCGGTGACCTCGCTGAAGGGGCTGGGGGATTCGGTGATGTGGATCTGGGGAGCGGCCGGAGGCGTCGCTGACCCGATGGCCGCATCGCGGCAGCCCGCGGCGACCAGGACGACAACCAGGCAGCCGATGAACTTGTGCACCCGCCGATCGGTTCGAGCATAGTCGCCGGGGGGCCGGCCCGCCAGTCGGCGGGCGGGCCTACGGGGGGGCGGGGCGAGGGGTGGAGGACCGCTCCTCCTCCCGGACGCCCGGCCTCCAGCTACTCGACCAGGCCGGTGCGGATCGCGATGGCGACCGCCTGGGCGCGATCGTTCGCGCCGAGCTTCTCGAAGATGCGTTCGAGGTGGGTCTTCACGGTGTGGGGCGAGATCCCGAGGTCGTGAGCCACCTCCTTGGTGGTGGCGCCGTAGGCCACCTTCTGGAGGATCTCCTTCTCGCGCTTGGACAGGGGAGCCACATCGGGCCGCTTCTCGGCGAGTTGCACCTCCTCGATGAAGGCGCGGGTGAGCTGTGGGTGGATCACGGCCTTGCCCTCGAGCGCCAGCCGGGCCGCGTTCACCAGCTCTTCGGCCGAGGCGTCCTTCAGCAGGTACCCGGAGACGCCGGCCTGGATGGCCTCCGAGATGGACGTGCGGGACTCGTCCACCGTGAACAGGATCACCCGGGTCTGCGGCGAGATCTCCCGGATGGCGCGGGTT
>DASQQQ010000149.1:0-8790 GCA_035643355.1 Actinomycetota bacterium
GCTGGCTTCCTCCGAGCAGGATCTGTCGGCCGATCCGCACGTCTGGCTGGACCCCGTGCTGATGCAGCAGATCGTCCATCGCATCGGGGATGCGCTCGCCCGGGCCGACACGGCCCACGCTTCGGCCGACCGGCAGCGCGAGGGTCGGACCGTGCGGGTCCTGCAGAGGCTCGACGCGGCCTACCGAGGAGGGCTGGCGAGCTGCCGGTTCACCACGTTCGTGACCTCCCACGAGGCGTTCGGGTATCTGGCCCAGCGGTACGGGCTCCACCAGCTCGGGATCGAGGGGCTCGCGCCCGAGAGCGAACCCTCCGCCCAACGGATCCAGGCGGCGGCAACCGCGATCCAGCAGGGTCGGGCGGCCCCGGCCGTGTTCTACGAGGAGACGGCTGAGGGCCGCAGGGTGGGGCAGAGCGTGGCCGCGGACGTGGGGGTTCCGGCGCTGCCGCTCGGGACGGTGGCAACGGTACCGACACCGGGCGACTATCTGTCGGTGATGCGAGAGAACCTGTCCAGCTTGGAGCAGGGGTTGCGGTGCGCGAGCTGATGGAGGTGCAGGCGGTCCGGGATGCGGTGGAGCTCGCCGAGGTGCGGTTCGGCTACGGGGCCGCTCCCGTCCTGGACGGCGTGAACCTTCGGCTGCGCTCGGGCCAGATCGCCGTCCTGGCCGGGGCGAACGGCAGCGGGAAGTCCACGCTCCTGAGGCTCCTCGTTGGCCTGCTCCGGCCGGATGCCGGGATCGTCCGGGTGCTGGGCGGATCGCCGGTGGACCCAGCCATCAGGCGGCGGATCGGGTACGCGCCTCAGGGGTTGCGCACCGTCACGTCGCTCCCGGTGTCCGTGGCCGAGGTGGTGGCGGCGGGCATCACGCCCTCCAAGGGCGTGTTCGCGCGGATGGGCCGTTCGGACTGGCGCCGGGTCCAGGCCTCGATCGAGGCGGTCGGACTGGAGGGGCTGTCCCGGGAGTGCCTGTTCGAGCTCTCCGGAGGCCAGCAGCAGCGGGCCATCATCGCTCGAGCGTTGGTCGGCGATCCCGACCTGCTCCTCCTGGACGAGCCGACCACCGGAATCGATCCGCGATCCCGGCCCATCGTGGTCCGCGAGTTCCGCCGGCGGGCCGAGGCGGGGGCCACCGTGATCGCCGTCTCCCACGACCCCGATGAGTTCCACGAGGTGTGCGACCGGATCCTGGTGCTCGAGAGCGGGCGGCTGGAGCCGGTCACCCACGACGAGTTCCATCACCGCTTCCACCAGCACGCGGGGCCCACGTGAGCCGGCTGTTCCTGGTGTGGGCGGTCCAGGCGTACCTCGCCGGGGCGGCGGTCGGGCTGGCCGCGCCCGTGATCGGCTGCTTCCTGGTCCAGCGACGGCTGTCGTTGATCGGCGACGCCGTGGGACACCTGGCCTTCGCCGGGGTGGGCCTGGGGGTGGCGGTCGGGCTGGCGCCCCTGTGGGGCGCCCTGGCGATCGCCGTACTGGGCGCCGTCGGGCTGGAGTGGCTGCGGGTTCGGGGTCGCCTGGCCGGGGACCTGTCGCTCGCGCTCATCTTCTACCTGGGGCTGGCGCTCGGACTCGTGATCATCTCGGCCCGGGGCGGTCTCACGGCCTCGGTGCAAGGCGTGTTGTTCGGCTCGATCTTCACGATCACATGGAGCGATGTGCTCGCGATCGTGGTGCTGTGTGCCGTGGTGGTGGCGTTCGTTTCCGTCTTCTACAAGGAGCTGGTGGCCGTCGCCCTGGATGAGGAAACGGCCCGAGCCTCGGGGCTTCAGGTGGATCGGTTGAACGTCTTGTTGGTGGTTCTGACGGCCCTGCTGGTGGCGGCCGGGATGCGGGTGGTGGGGCTGCTGCTGATCGCTTCGTTGCTGGTGGTCCCGGTGGCCGCGGGCTCCCGCCTGGCCCACTCGTTCCGGGGGTCCCTGCTGTGGGCCGCCGCAGCCGGCGTGGCTTCCACCATCGCCGGTCTGGTCCTCGCCCTGGTCCAGGGGGCCATCTCGCCCGGCGGCACCATCGTGCTCACCTCGGCCGTCCTGTTCGTGCTGGCATCGGCGGTGGGCGGGCGGGCGGCCCGCCGTCACCCGCGGATGGTGGCCCCGTGAGCGATCGTCGGCAGATGTGGGCCGCGGCGGGGCTCCGCACGACACGACAGCGGGAGACCATCGTGGGCGCGCTGGAGGAGGCGGGGCGACCGATCACGGCCCAGGCCTTGCACGCTCGGTTGTCCCGTGCAGGCGGGAGAGCGCCGGGCCTGGCCACCGTCTACCGGACCCTCCAGGCGCTCGAGGCGGCCGGCTACGCGAGGACCTTCCCCGGCGCCGAGGGGGAAGCTTCGTACAAGCTGTGCGATCCCGGGCACCACCACCACCTGATCTGCGAGGGTTGCGGTCGGGTGGTCGAGATCCCTTCCTGCGAGATCGAGGGGTGGGCGAAGACCGCGGCTCGGCGCAGGGGATTCAGCGTCTCCTCCCACCAGGCGGACATCTTCGGTCTGTGCCCGCCGTGCCGCCGGACCGCGGCCGGGGTGGCTGCCGCCCCGGTCAGGGCGTCAGGTAGGGCGGAGAGGGCCGGGCAACGCCCCGGATCGAGGACGCGCTGATGATGACCTCGCTGCCAAGCGGGTAGATGGTGCCGCTCACCTCGACCCACTGATCGGGGTCGAAGACGCCGGGCGGCACGTTCACCACGCGGACCTGCGCGATGGTGGCGTCGGCCACGCAGCACGTCACGATGTACCGGCTGAGCTCGAACTCGTCGGCCGGTGTGTCCGCGTACCGCGTGACGAAGCCCGTGAAGCTCACCTGTTCGCCGGCGCGTTTGGCCAGGGCGGCCTCACCCGGCCCGGAGGTCTCGGCGGCGGCCACGTCGACCAGGGTCAGCTGCCCGGTTCCGATATCGCCCAGGGGCGTGGCCAGCCCCGCGCCCGTGAACCCGGTGCGCTTGCCGGCGGAGAAGCTGCCGAGGGTGGCGGTCGGGAGCGCGGCCACCAAGACGACGGGCAGCACCATCGCTCCGAGGATCCAGGCCTCCCGCCGGCCGACCGGCTCGGGGAGCCGGACCCGTGCAGCCGCCAAGCGTCCCGAGGAGGCGGCGGTGAGCAGGATCGCACCCACGGGCACCACCCAACTGGTCCGTGAGGACAGGTAGAGGGCATCGCGCCCCGAGAGCCAGAGGAACCAGAACAACAGCGCCCACGCGCCGAGCACCACCCCTCCGGCGATCCTCGATGCGCTCCAGGCCGTGGGCGCTCGGGCGGAGCGCGTTCTGAGCGCCGGCGCGGCGGGTCGCGGAAGGAGGACGTCGCTCATCCCGCGATCACCCCGATCCACAGCGCACCGACCAGCGTGGTGGCCGTGGCAGCGATCACGAGCATGCGGAAGAAGCCCCTGCGGAAGGTCCCCATGTAGAGGGCGCCGAGCTTGAGGTCCACCATCGGACCGAAGACCAGGAAGGCGAGCTGGGCCGCCGGGCCGAACTGAACGAAGGAGGCAGCGATGAACGCGTCGGACTCGCTGCATAAGGACAGCACGGATGCCAGCCCCATCATCACCACCATGTTCAGCACCGGGATGCCCGCCACGCTCCCGATCACCGAGGCCGGCAGGAAGGTCTGCACCATGGCGGCGATCGTGGCGCCGAGCAGGAGGAACCGGCCCATGTACAGGAAGTCGTTGCCCAGGTGCGTGAAGAACCGGCGCCACCGCGCCTCGGGCGGGCCGAGCTCCAGGACGTGGTGCGCGTGTCCCTCATCGGCGCGTGGCCGCAGGAGCTCTTCCCTGGACCGGTCGCCCACGACCCAGCCCACCGCGACGGCCACCAGCAGGCCGAGCAGGAACCGGCCCGCCACCATCGTCCACTGCATGCTCCGTCCGTGGTAGGCCACGAACGTCGATGCGATCACCACCGGGTTGACCACGGGCGCGGCCAGCATGAACGTCACCGCGGCCGAGGGCTCCATCCCCTTGGCCGCCAGACGCCTGGCCACGGGCACCGAGCCGCACTCGCAGATGGGGAAGGCCAGCCCGGCCAGACCGGCGGCGGGGAGCTGCAGAGGCCGGGGGAGCCGGGCCAGCTTCTCCAGCGTCCCGAGGGGCACGAACACCTCGATCACGGCTGCAGCGAGGGCCCCGATCAGGACGAACGGCAGGGCCTGGACCAGGAAGGAGGCGAAGATCAGGAAGGCGGTCCTGATCCAGGCCACGCGCTCGGGAGCGGCCAGCCGGAGCAGCACGGTGATCGCGGCCAGAGCCGCGACCACAGCCATGAGGGTGCGAGGGGACGCGGTCCGGCCACGGGTCCCCCCGGCGATCGCGACCATCAGCAGTACCTCGCGAAGGACACGGCGAAGCCCTGGAACGCATCGGCGAAGAGGGGGGATCCGTCGGGAGCCCGGGCGTCGAGCACCGCCTTGGTCACCGTCTGCCCGGTGATCCGCAGGGTGGCCAACGCGTCCTGATCGAGGAAGATGCCTCCCGCGACGGTCCCAGCGATGACGTCGACCCCGCCGGGGACGCCGGCCTCGACACGGGCGGCGACCTCGTCCGCTCCGATCCCTCGGTCGGCCGCCGAGGAGCCGGTCCCGGCAACCACCACCAGCAGCGACCGCGCCGCCGCCTGCCGGGCCGCCGCGATCACGCGGCGCGTGCGCCGATCCATGGAGCGGATCGAGCCGTCGAGGACCACCGCCAGGATGTCGGGTACACCGTCGCGGCCGAACCCGGTGGCCAGGAGACGCCGGGTCCGGCTCACCGGGGCACCGCCCAGCGCGAGCCGTACCGGGTCCCGGTCCTGCCCCCGGTACCAGGTGCCGCCCACGATGCCACGGTCCGATCGCGTGGCGGCGACCAGCCCGATCATCGCCGCTCGATCGCTCGCTCGACCGACGTCGTCGGCCAATGTCGGGATCACCGAGGGCGGTGAGCCCGGGCCCCAGGCATGGACGAGGTGCCCGTCGCGGTTCCGCAGGAGGGTCCCGGTGATCCCATGCTGGGAGGGCGGTCCTCCGGTACCGATCGTGGTCAGCGTCGCCGTCGGATCCAGCGGCAGGGAGCCGGTGGTCCCCGACAGCGTGCCGGTGCCCCGCCTGAGCAGGGAGGCGAGCGTCGGCCAGGCTTGGGGGGCGCGACGGAGCTCGGCGCCCCCCGCGCCCTTCCAGGCGATCTCGAGCACCAGCCGCGGTCGGGTCCCATCGGGGACGCCGGGGACGGCGGTCCCGGCCGGGATCTCCGGATGGGGGCGCCGGAAGCCCAGGATCCGGGCAACCGTGGGCGCGACCTGATCCAGCCCGGTCCCCCGGGGGACGCGGGCGGCGGGGTCCACGCCCCGCCCGGCGAAGACGAGGGGGACCGACGTATCCGGGCCCGGGGTCAGGGCGGGCCAGGGCGCCTGCGCCCCCGTCTGCCCCGTCCCGCCGCTCAACGCATGCGCGGCTACCGCCAGGATGTCCGGGGACCGGCCCTGCCGGAACCCGGCGACCAGATCAGCCTTGATGGCCGAGGGCAGGGAGCAGAAGGGGATCCGCGCCGGGGCATCCGAGCCGCCGGAGCACGAGCGCCCTGCACACGTTGCCCGCAGGGCCCCGGCGGGGATCGCGAGGGCGCCGAGGATCACGAGCAGGACGAGGAGCCGACGCCCGAACACGGCCTCTCACGGTACCGCGTGGGAGCCTCACCGGCTGCGGCGCGGTCGGTCTGCTAGGTTGCCCGTCGCCCGTGGTGTGGTCTCCCAAGCGCTCCGTGGCTCCCCGGCGCCTCTCGGCGCTGGTGTTCGTGCTGGCCCTCGTGGGGGGAGCCTGCGGCGGCAGCGATGGGCAGCCTTCGGGGGCAGATGTTCGGGGCGGGACATCGACCAAGGCCGGGACGTCGGCCTCCCCCGCCGCGCCGGCGCCGGCCTCCCCCGCCGCTCCGGTGGCTGCGACCTCGGGTGCGCCGGCCCCGTCTTCCGACCCCACGAGCTCGGCCGCCGTGGCGCCGGGCAGCCTCGAGGAGGTCGCCTGCTCGCTCCCGAGCGACTGGCTCCTTCGGACCTGGCGCGGCTACGAGGCCGACCGGGGTCCCGAGATCCAGATCCTGCCCAAGGAGTACAACTTCGTGGGGTCCGGTCTGCCCCATGTAGGGCCCTGGGACTTCGTGAACGACGTCCCGATGTTCTGGTACGGGCCCGGCCACATCCGGGCCCAAGGGGCGGTGGACCGACCGGTCACGTCGGCCGGGATCGCTCCCACCCAGGCCAAGCTGCTGGACTTCGATCGGTACCAGGCGCCCGACGGGATCCCGATGAGCGAGGCGATCGCCCCGGGGCAGCAACCTCCCAAGCTGATCGTGACGATGGTGTGGGATGCCGGCGGCATGAACGTCCTGGACCGATGGAAGGACGCCTGGCCCTACCTCCGATCGCTGATCCCAGAAGGGACCTGGTACACGAACGCCTCGGTGGGCTCCTCGCCCACCAGCACGGCACAGATCCACGCCACGATCGGCACCGGCGCCTTCCCCGACCACCACGAGATGATCGGTCACCGCTTCCGGATCGGCGATCACATCACCACCCCGTGGGCGCAGGGTCCCGCGTACCTGATGGAGCCCACCCTGGCCGATCTGTACGACCGCGCCATGGGCAACCGCCCCGTGGTGGGTGAGCAGGGCACGGTCTCGATCCACCTGGGGATGCTCGGTCACGGGGCTATGTGGGGCGGCGGGGACAAGGACGTCGCCGTGACCCGGGAGGCGGTGGGCGCCACGACCCTGGGGGCGGAGACGTTCCGCTGGAACCTCAGCCCGCTGCTCAGCCAGTCGTTCCGCTTCCCCTCCTACGTGAACGACGTGCCGGGGTTCCGTCAGGACGTTCGGGCGGTCGACGCCGCGGACGGGCAGATCGACGGCAAGTGGCGCACGAACGACATCGCGCAGCTGCTGAACGGATTCGACACCCCGGCCCGCACCCCGTACCAGACCCGGGTGCTCGAGGAGATGGTCCGCCGGGAGGGGTTCGGGGCAGATGACCTTCCCGACCTGCTCTTCGTCAACTACAAGGAGATCGACTACATCAGCCACGTGTGGAGCGTGGACTCCCTCGAGATGCGGGACGCCGTGGTGGCGCAGGACGTCGCCCTGAAGGAGTTCGTCTCCTTCCTCGATCGGCAGGTGGGACGGGGTGACTGGGTCCTGCTGGTGACCGCCGATCACGGCTCGATGATCCCCACCCGGATCTCCGGCGGCTTCCAGATCTCCTCCACCCCGATCGCGGCCGGGATCAACGCCAGGTTCGATCACGACGGAGACGACACCCATATCGTGGAGCTGATCCAGCCCACGCAGATCTTCATCAACACGAAGGAGCTGCGGCAGAACGGGTACACCCTGGAGGACGTCTCCCGCTACCTGATGGATCTGACCCGAGCCCAGACGGCCGGGGCCGGCGTGGCCGTGGACCCGTCCACGGCGGACCAGACCGTCTTCCAGGCCGCGTTCCCCTCGTCGATCATGAAGGGCCTCCCCTGCCTGCCCGAGACGCATGGCGGGTGATCGGATCCACTCGCGCGTGAGGCTCTGGCCCGCCCTCCTCGCGCTGGCGTTCGTGGCGAGCGCTTGCACCTCGTCCGGGGTGGAGAGCGGCACGCCTTCCGCGGCATCCCCGGCCGGGTCGGTCCCACCCTCGGCCCCGCCGCCGCCGATCTCGAACCTGGCCATGGCGCAGCGGGTGTGTGCCGCCGTGTCCCACGAGGTGCTCCTCCGGACCTGGCGGGGGTACTTCCCCGGCCGAGGCGGCGATGTCCAGATCATCCCGACCTACCCGAACTTCGTGAACGGCGGACTGACCCATGCCACCCCGTACGCGTACACGCAGGAGGTCCCGCTCTTCCTGTACGGGCCGGGATACGTGCGCCCGGGCGTCTACCCTCGGCGGGCCACCCTCGCCGACATCGCTCCCACCGCCGGCGCCCTGCTCAAGTTCCCGTTCCACGCGCCGGACGGCACGGCGCAGCAGCAGGCGCTGCTTCCCGCCGACCAGCGCCCGCTGCCCAAGCTGCTGGTCACGATGGTCTGGGACTCCGCCGGGTGGGATGTCCTCGATCGGTGGAAGGACGACTGGCCGTACCTGCGTTCGCTGCTTCCCGAGGGCGCACTGTTCACCGACGTGACCGTGGGCTCCTCACCCTCCAACACCCCGACCGGGCACTCGATCATCGGGACGGGGGCCTTCCCCCGGCGTACGGGGTTCGTGGACGAGTACATCCGGGTGAACGGCCGGATCCAGAAGCCGAACGCCGAGGGCCCGGCGTTCCTGCTCCAGCCCACCCTGGCCGACCTGTACGACCGCGCCATGGGCAACCGCCCGATCGTAGGGGGGATCGCGAGCCTGTCGGCCCACATCACGATGATGGGCCACGGCTCCCTGTGGGGCGGCGCCGACCGGGACCTGGCCGTCACGCGCGAGGCGCAGTTCGGCCCCACCGGCGGCGCCGAGTCCGACGTGTGGAACCTGACCGACGCGATGGCTCCCTTCTACACGTTCCCCGGGTACGTGAACTCGCTTCCGCCCGTCACCGCGTACACGCGGTCCTTGGATCAGGCGGACGGTCAACTCGACGATGCCTGGCGCGGGCACCCCTTCACCCGGCTGCACAACGGCTTCGATACTCCGGCCCGGAGCCCCTACCAGGAGGCCCTGATCGAGACCATGGTCCAGCGGGAGGGCTTCGGTCGGGACGACGTGCCGGACCTGCTCGATCTGAACTACAAGGCGATCGACACGATCGGTCACCTCTTCAGCGCCGACGGCGTGGAGATGTCC
>DASQQQ010000150.1:0-6241 GCA_035643355.1 Actinomycetota bacterium
GTCCATGACCGGCACCACCGTCGCGATGGCCAGGGCGATGTACCGGATGGCCACCTCCACCACGGCCGCCGCATCCTGATCCCCTCTCCGCGCCGCCGAGAAGACGGTTCGAAGCGACAGCGGGGACCGCAGGCCTCGGGACCGCGCGAACGTCAGGAGCCCCTTGGCCCCAAGCACGGACTCGAGCGCCCCATGCCTGCGGCTGGCCGGGTGGTGGGGGTCGGCTACGAGGGGCAGGTACGCGATCTCCCCCGCGATCCCCGTCGCCCCTCGGTACAGCTCGCCGTTCACCACGAGCCCGAGCCCCACGCCGGTCCCCACGTGCAGGTACACGAAGTTGTCGACGCCCTTGCCCAGGCCCTTCCAGTGCTCCCCGACCGTGGCCAGGTTCACGTCGTTCTCGAAGGCGGTCTTGGTCCCCAGCTCCTCCTGCACGGCTTCGATCAGCCCGTGCCGTCCCCATCCCGGCAGGTTGTGGGCCAGGACCACCTGGTCCCGAGCCGGCCGCACGACGCCCGGACTGCCCACCACGGCGAAGGTCACCTGGCGCCAGCGCAGCCCAGCCTCGCCGGCGAGGCCGTGCGCCACCCGCCCGATCTGCTCGATCAGCGACCGGGCGCTGCGGGCCTTCGCCCGCTCGTCACGACGGGCGACGATGTCGCCGGTCAGGTTCGCGATGGCCGCCCGGAGCCAGGCCCGGCCGACGTCGATGCCCACCACCCAGCCCGCCGTGGCATCGAGCTCGTACAGCAGGGCGCTCGGGCCCTTGCCACCGGTGGAGCGGCCCGCCTCGCGCACCAGGCCGGTGCGCTCCAGCGCCGCGAGCGCCTGGGAGACGGTGGGCTTGGAGAGCCCACTGTCGCGGGCGATCTGGGCTCGGGACACAGGGCCGCGTTGACGGATGAACTCGAGCACGGTCCGCTCGTTCATCGCCCTGAGCAAGCTCGGCGTGCCCGCTGCGAAGATCTGCTCGCCGCCCGTGCCTCGGCCCCCCGCCAGCGCAGTGCTAAGGAAACTTTCCTAACTATTCGGGGCGATGCTACGCTCCCCCGGCGGGGACGGTCAAGAGAGGCGGGCGAACTGCGGGAGCCAGGCGGCATGGGCGGTGAGGAACTCCTCGGTGAGGGCCTCCGCGGTCTCCAGGGAGCGGACCAGCGGGTGGGCCAGCAGGGCCCGGACGCAGGCCTCCCGCTCCCCATCCACGGCGGCGTCCGCGGCCAGCCTCGCGTGCTCGACCACCTGTCGGACCAGCCCGGCCACCATCGCCGGCATCGCACCCTGCGCGAGGGGTTGGATGGTCCGGCCCATCACCCGGCACGGGACCTCCACCACCGCGTCGGCAGGGAGGTCGGTGATCGCTCCCCGGTTGGGCACGTTGAGGATGAACCGCCCGGGCCGCCCCGAGAGCATCGCGGCCATCACCTCGACCGCGAAGTCCCCGTGCTCCTCGCTGGCCCGTGCCATGCTGGGACGCGGGTCGGCCGCATCGGCCTCGCGCCGGTAGCTCTCCAGCACCTCCGGCAGCTGAGCCATGATCTCCCCGGCCCGGGTGCGACCCTTGGAGCGTTGCTCGGCCAGCACCTGGTCGTGGAAGAAGAAGTACTGCAGGTACTCGCTGGGGATCAGCCGGAGCACCCGGAACAGCCGCACGATCCTGCGCTCGGCCTCGGTGGCCAGCGATCCCAGGTCCAGCCCATCCAGCAGGTTCCAGACCCGCCCCGTCACGTCCACGCCGTCCAGGCGCACCGCACGGGTGAAGGTCATGTGGTTCGTCCCGGACGTGTCGATCTCCAGCGCACCACGGTTCACCCCCATGAGCCTGGCCAGGAACCCGATCTCGCCGGAGGTCTGGTCGCACAGCCCGATGAACGGGACATCCCCGTATCGCACCAGGGCGTCGGTCACCACCTGGACCGGGTTCGTGTAGTTCAGGATCACCGCTCCCGGCGCTCCGACCTTCCGGACCTCCTTCGCGATGTCCAGGAGCACGGGGATCGAGCGCAGGGCCATGGCGAACCCGCCCGGGCCGGCGGTCTCCTGGCCGATGACCCCGTACCGGGGCGGGATCGACTCGTCGAGCTGACGGGCCGGGAACCCGCCCGGACGGAAGGCGGTGAGCACCATGTCGGCGCCCTCCAACGCTCCGGCCCGGTCGCGGGACGCGTCCACCCGAACCCCCCGGACACCCCGGGACCGCAGGATGCTGCCGCTCAGCCGTGTCTGCAGGTCGAGCGCGTCGGGATCGATGTCGTGCAGCGTCACCGTGGTGTCGGGGAAGTGGTCGGCGAGCTTCGCGAAGGCGTACGCGATGCCCGGCATGTAGGCCGACCCGCCACCGATCACGCAGATCTTCGTCACGCGCCGCTCCGAGCGGACCTTAGCACCGGCCCGGCGGTGAGCCGGGCCCCAGGAAGGAGCTGAGCATGGCCGAGCTTGCGATCAACGGCGGGTCACCGGTCCGTCCCCAGGGGTTCCCGGCGTGGCCCGAGTGGGACGAACGCGAGGTCCGGGCCGTGACCGAGGTGGTCCGCAGCGGCAACTGGGGCGGGTTCCCCGAGCCCGGCCCCAACGCCTCGGCGTTCGAGGACGCGTTCGCCGCCTACCAGGGGGCGGCCCACGGGATCCTCATGGTGAACGGGACCATCACGATGGAGGTCGCCCTGAAGGCCCTGGACATCGGATGGGGCGACGAGGTCATCGTCCCGGCGCTCACCTTCGTGGCCACCGCCTACGCTCCGATGGCGGCCGGCGCCCTGCCCGTCATCGTGGACGTCGATCCGAGGACCTGGACGATCGATCCCGACCAGGTGGAGGCGGCCATCACGCCCAGGACCAAGGCCATCATGCCGGTCCACCTCGGTCATCAGATGGCCGACATGGACCGGATCATGAAGATCGCTCAGCAGCACTCGCTGGCGGTGGTGGAGGACTGCGCGCATGCCCACGGGCAGCGCTGGCGGGACCGGGGCGCAGGGTGCATCGGCGACCTCGGGTCCTTCAGCCACCAGTCCTCGAAGATCCTGACCGCGGGCGAGGGCGGCTCGCTGCTCACGAACGACTCGGGGCTGGCCTCCCGCGCCCATTCCATCATCGACTGCGGCCGCCCCAAGGATCCCGAAGAGCGACGGTACACGTTCGGGGCGAACTACCGGTTGGGCGAGCTGCACGCCGCCCTGCTGGTGACCCAGCTGGAGCGGTTCGAGGATCAGCGGCGGCAGCGCGTGGAGGGCGCCGAGGTCTTCGAGGAGCTCGCCCCACAGGTCCCCGGCGTGAGCATCATGCCCCACGATCCGAGGGTCACCCGGTGGAGCTTCTACAACTACGTGTTCGCGATCGAGCCGGAGGAGTTCGCGGGCGCGACGAACGAGACGGTCGCCGCGGCCCTCGAGGCCGAGGGCATCCCGGCCGAGGTCCAGTACCCCTCGATGAACCGCTACGACCTCTTCCAGCCCTCGCGCTCACGCCTACCGGTCGCCGTGGAGTTCGCTGAGCGGCTCGATCCCGCGTCGATGCGGTTCCCGGTGGCCGAGGATGCCGGCCAGCGTCGCTCGATCTACCTGCAGGAGAACGCCTTCCGCGCGGGGCGCGAAGGGGTGGAGGGCATCCTCGAGGCCCTGGCGAAGGTGCGCAAGTTCGCCGGCGAGCTCAATCGATCGGGAACTGGACCTCGGTGACGTTCGACGCCGGGTCCGGCGTCGCCTCCAGATCGGTCAGGTAGACCTCGCGGGGCGGCCCCGCCATCTGCCGGTCGTGCTCGCGCACCCATACCGCGAGCGCCTGGTACGCCGGCCCGATCTCCTCGAACCTGCCGCGGTGGATGGTGCACGCCACCAGACCCGCCGGGATCCGCATCCCCCGGGCTTCTCCCCGATCCTCGAACGGCTCCACCACGGGAGCGCAGATCTCGATCCGATCGATCTGGTCGTCCAGGCCGTGGTACACGACGAACGGAGGTCCACTCGGGCTGACGCCCGCGCCGGCCATGGCCTCCATCAGATCGGCGAACCCCTCGTGGATGTCCTTGCCGATCACCGCCATCGACGTCGCCCGTCGTACCAGGGCGACGTGCTGAGGGGGAAGCTCCTTGGTGCTGATCTCGTACGGCATGTCGCCTCCTTCCGCCGAAGAGTCAAGCGCCGGACCGGGCGTGGGTCTGGAGTCGTTGGACCCGGTCAGTCCGGGAAGAAGCGCGGGAGGTGCCGCCGGTTCGCCTCCAAGAGCGCGTCCAGCAGCGGCTCGGCCGTCCGGTAGTCGCGCACCAGCGGGTTGGCCATCAGGGCCCTCAGCGCGAGCGTCCGGTC
This sequence comes from Actinomycetota bacterium, assembly GCA_035643355.1. GTDB lineage: Bacteria > Actinomycetota > UBA4738 > UBA4738 > HRBIN12 > DASQQQ01. Next base: position 4,302 of record DASQQQ010000150.1, read on the forward strand.
GCCGCTGGTGGCCGCGGACACCGTCAGCCGCTCGTAGGCCTTGGCGTGCTGGACCAGACCGAGCATGTCGGGGGCGAGCGGAGCCAACGGGGCCGCACGAGCCCCGTCGCGGGCGATCGTGGCCGGAACCTCCACCACCGCGTCGTCGGGCAGACCGGGGATCGCGCCCTCGTTGCGCACGTCCACGACCTGCACGTCCCCGGTGCCGGCGTGCAGCGAGGCGACCAACTGCGCCGCGGCCTCGCTGTAGAACGCCCCCCCTCGCTCCTCGAGCAGCTTCGGCTTCTCCGCCAGGTCCGGATCGCGGTACATCTCCAGCAGCCCCGCCTCGATCTCCATGACCTCCTCGGCCCGGGTCCGATGGCTCCGCTGGTGCTCGAGCACCTCATCGGTCAGGTAGTAGTAGTGCAGGTAGTAGGAGGGGATGGCGCCGAGCATCCGGATCAGCTCCACGGGCAGGTCGGTCTCGTCCGCCACCATCTGCGCCGAGCCCTCGAGGATCTCGGGCAGGCGGTCCACTCCATCGACACGGACGGCGCGCTCCCAGGACAGGTGGTTCAGGCCGATGTGGTCCAGCTGGACCCGCTCGGGCTCGACCCCGAAGTGCTGCGCGAACCGGCGCTGGAAGCCGATCGCCACGTTGCAGAGCCCGATCGCATGGTGCCCGTCGTCCAGCAGGGCCTGGGTCACGATCCCGGTCGGATTCGTGAAGTCCACGACCCACGCGTCCGGCGCGCCGCGCGAGGCGGTGAGCTCGGCCAGCTCGAGCACCACCGGCACCGTGCGCAGCGCCTTGGCGAACCCGCCCGGGCCGGTGGTCTCCTGCCCGATGCAGCCGAACCGCAGGGGCAGCGTCTCGTCCACGTACCGTGCCGCCTGGCCGCCCACGCGCAGCTGCACGATGACGTAGTCGGCGCCCTCGATGGCCTCGAGGCGGTCCTGGGTCGGCCGGAGCTTCCCGCTCCAGCCGGCTCGCGCCAGCATCCGTCCGGCCAGCGAGCCGACGATGTCGAGACGCTCCGGGTCGATGTCCAGGAGCGCCAGCTCGTCCATGGGGAACGAGCCGGCCCGCCGCGCGAAGCCCTCAACGAGCTCCGGCGTGTAGGTGCTCCCGGCGCCCACGACCGCCACCTTCACACCCATCGCCCCGCATCGTACACTGCCCCCGTGAAATCGTTAAGAAACTTTCCTGATCCGTTCCTGGGGGAGATCGCCGAGCAGCCAGACGCGATGCGGCGAGCCGCCATCGCGCTGCTGGAGCGGCGGAGCACCCTCGAGCGCATCCGCGAGGCCGGACGGTCGGCGCACACGCTCATCTTCACCGGGATGGGCAGTTCCTACGATGCCTGCTATCCGGCCGTGAACGACCTCGCCGGCCGAGGCGTTCCCGCCCTGCTGGTGGACACGGCCGAGCTGCTGCACTTCCGGCGCCCCGTGCTGGACTCGGCAACGCTCCTCACGATCGTGAGCCAGTCCGGGGAGAGCGCGGAGATCGTCAAGCTGGTCTCGGAGATCGCCAAGCAGCGCACGAGCCCGGTGGTACTGTCGATCACGAACGGTCTGGCCAACGACCTGGCCAAGCGGGCGACCCTGACCCTGGACACCGCTGCCGGCCGGGAGACCGGCCCCTCGACCATGACCTTCGCCGCCTCCATGGCCACCCTGTCCGGGGTGGCCAGGCTCCTGGCGGGCGACAGCGTCGACACCGCGATCGACCGGACCAGGACGGCGGCCGAGGCGGCCGCCAGGGCGGTCGAGCGCCTGGTGGCCGATGCCGACGCCTGGGCCCAGGAACTGGTCGACATGCTGGGCGACAAGGAGGTGACCGTCGTCCTGGGCCGCGGCCCGGCCCGTGCGGCGGCCGAGATGGGAGCGCTCATGCTCAAGGAGTGCGGCGTCATGGCCGAATCCCTGGAGTCCGCCGCCTTCCGTCACGGTCC
>DASQQQ010000151.1:0-2127 GCA_035643355.1 Actinomycetota bacterium
GGGTGCGGGGCTGTTCGTCGGTGACGGGCCCGTAGTCAGGCGGCATGGCCAGATCCCTTCAGGCTGATGCCGGGGGAGCGAGCCCGCTGTGGACGGCGCGGCGTACCGGCGGCCGGGGCAGCCTCACCCCGCCCGTCCGAACGGCACCGATCCCTGGCGGAGGCTGGGCAGCGGCCGTCTCCGGACAGGATGACGCCGGTGGACCGCTGGCGCCCCCCGCCTCCCCTTCCGGCCCGGTCATCCTGTCTCGCCGACGTGCCCGCAGGCTCCCCACAGCAGCCTTTTCCGTGCCTAGATGGCCATCCCGTAGACGATCGTGAAGATCGTCCCGAGCGAGCCGATGATGAACACTCCGGTCAGGCCGGCGATGATCAGGCCCTTGCCCTGTTCTGCGCTGAAGGTGTCACGGAGCGCGGTCGACCCGATCCGCTGCTTGGCGGCGCCCCAGGCGGCGATACCCAGGCATACCAGGACGGCCGCTGCCATGATGACCTCGATCATCACCCGGGCCTCGGCGCCGAGCTTGCCGAACGGTCCCCAGTTGGGTGCAAGGCCACCGATGATGGGCTGGATGTCGCCAGCGGCAGACAGAAATTCACCACTCATCAGACGCCCCCGATCCTGCGTCTCGTGTCCGTCCGAGCGGACGGATCTTTACGTTCATCTGCCTCGCCGTCATGCGCTTTCCGGCGAGGCCGTGGACAGACGTCTCCTGTGCGGCTATCCACGTTCACTCTGTGTATCACGGGCAATTGCGTACAGCAACAAGGTGTCTTACAAAGGATAAGCGATGCGGTGGCGGTCCTCGTCCTGCGTTACCTCCCGCTGAGGCGGTAGCCTGGTCCGTCCAGCGCGCGACGCCGACGTATCCACCAGGCCGGGGGTGCCGCACATGCAGGACACGGGAGGGCCCACACGACGCTCCAGCGATGGTATACAGCGCGGCGGGGCTTGACCATGCCGGCGAAATCGCTGGTCGCCGCCGCTGTGGTCACGCCGGTCCTGTTCATGGGGGGTCTGGGGGCGGCGACCATCGCGTCCGCGGCCGGGTCCGCCGGGACCACGCTGGTGCAGGGCACCGTGCCGGAGGGCCTGGCGCCGTACCTCGAGCGGTACGGCCACACCTGCCCGGAGCTGACCCCCGGCCGGCTGGCCGCCCAGCTCTACCAGGAGTCCGGCTTCCGCACCGACGTGGTGAGCAGCGCCAACGCCCAGGGCCTGGCCCAGTTCCTCCCCGGCACCTGGGCCGCCCACGGCCGGGACGGTGACGGGGACGGCCGGGCCGTCATCTGGAACCCGGCCGACGCGGTCCGCTCGGCCGCCGAGTACGACTGCTCGCTGGCCGGCTGGGGGCGCGGCCTCCCCGGCGACCACGTGAACAACATGCTGGCCGCCTACAACGCCGGCTACGGGCGGATGAAGCTGCTGTACCAGGGGGGCACCCCGTGGCCGGCCGAGACGCAGAACTACGTGCGCCGGATCCGCGCCCTGGAGCGGGCGTTCACCGCGGTGCGCGGGCCGGTCCCGCCGTCCCGGGCGGCCGCGATCGCGATCCAGTACGCCCGGTCCAAGCTCGGCACGCCGTACCTGTGGGGTGGCACCGGCACCGTGGAGCAGGGGGGCCGGTTCGACTGCTCGGGTCTGATGCAGGCCGCCTACCGCGCGGCCGGTCTCAACCTCAGCCGGACCTCGCGGACCCAGTGGTACGACGGGCCGCACGTCCCGCGGGAGCAGCTTCAGCCCGGCGATCTGGTGTTCTTCGCCTGGGACACCACCTCGCCCGCCTCCATCCACCATGTCGGGATGTACGTCGGCGGCGGGTACATGATCAATGCGCCCTACACCGGGGCGGTGATCCGTTTCGACAAGATCGACACCCCGGGTTACATCGGGGCGGTACGGCCTACCGCAGCGTGAAACGGCGCCATTCCGGTGATCACGACGTCGTGATCAGGTAGTCACATTTCGCCACGCTGCGTACTGACTTGCCATCATCGAGTCACTCACTCGACTGTGTGAATGACGAAGGCTTCCCCCGGCTCGGACCAAGCTGACATATTCGACCGAAGAGGAGTCCGGCGGTGACATGCGCGGGACGGGGAGATCAGCGCCCGGGCGGTCCCGGCC
>DASQQQ010000152.1:0-4959 GCA_035643355.1 Actinomycetota bacterium
TTGGGAGGACGCGGCGCCCACCGACCGGTACGAGATGCGCTCGATCTGCCTGGCCCTGATCGATAGCGACATCCTGGACGACGAACGGCTCGCGATCGACGTCCGGGGCAAGCGGCTGGAGGCCGTGGTGGTGCCGTTCCACCTACGCTCGGAGGCGCCCCCCTACGCCCGCCCCATCCTCGCCTCGCACGAGGAGCCACCCCAGTCGGTCGCGACCAATCCGGTCGCCGCGAGGGTGCGCCGCCTCCTGGAACGCGCCGCCGAGAACACCGAGTGGCGGCAGGAAGCGTGCATCAACCTGATCCCCTCGGAGATGACGGCCTCCATGCTGGTCCGCCTGCTCTCGATCATGGACCCGGCGTTCCGGTACGCGGAGCATCGGCCGCTCGAGGCCTTCTACGAGGAGGAGGTCTTCTACTACCAGGGCACCGGGTTCATCGGGCAGGTCGAGCAGCAGGTCGAGCGCGAGCTCGCGACCTTCCTGGGCTGCCGGGAGGTGGAGGCCCGGGTGATCAGCGGCCAGATGGCGAACGGGGCGGTGTTCAGCGGCCTGGTCGACTACCGCAACCGGACCGATCGGCGCCGCGAGCCGGGCCGGATCGCCCGGGTGATGAACCACCACATCGGCAAGGGAGGACATCTGAGTGCCCAGCCCATGGGCGCGCTGCGGGACTTCGTGGCCCGCGATCCCTCGACCGAACGGCCGGCGGTGCTGAACTTCCCCGTCCTGCCCGAGAACCCCTACCGCGTGGACGTGCCGGCCACGCTGGAGCTGATCGATACGTACCGGCCCGAGCTGATCGTGCTCGGCAAGAGCGTGATCATCCACCGGGAGCCCGTGGAGCCGATCCGTCGGTTCCTGGACGAACAGGCGATCCCGGCGGTGCTGATGTACGACATGGCGCACGTGCTCGGGCTGGTGGGCCCCCACTTCCAGCGGCCGTTCGACGAGGGGGCCGACTTGGTGACCGGCTCCACCCACAAGACGTTCTTCGGGACCCAGCGCGGCGTGATCGGCACCCGCTTCGAGGAGGACGAGGAGCGATACGAGCTGTGGGAGGCGATCCGCTCGCGGACCTTCCCCGGTTCCGTGTCCAACCACCACCTCGGCACCCTGGTGGGCCTGCTGATGGCAACGTACGAGATGCAGCGCTTCAAGGACGAGTACCAGCCCGCCGTGATCGCGAACGCCAAAGCCTTCGCCCGCGCCCTCGCCGATTGCGGGCTCTCCGTGGCCGGCGATCCGTCCATCGACTTCACCGAGACCCACCAGGTGGTGGTGGACGTCGGGTACGGGCGCGGGCCCTCGATCGCCGCTCGGCTGGAGGCGAACAACATCATCTGCAACTACCAGGCCCGACCGCAGGACGAGGGGTTCACCGCCGCGGGCGCCCTGCGCCTGGGCGTGGCCGAGATGACCCGGTTCGGTATGGAGCCCGACGACTTCCGCGAGCTCGCCTCGCTCATGCGGGACGTGATCGTGGCCGACGCGGATGTGGCAGAGCGGGTACGCGAGCTTCGCAAGCGCTTCCGTGAGATGCGCTATTGCTTCGGCACCGAGGACTTCCCCGATCTCACCCGACGGTTGTCGGGGCTCGTCTAGCTACGCTTTGTCCTCGGCGATCCGCCGCTCGCTCATCCCTTCAGGCGGCCAGTCGCCGACGATTGACCACGTGGCCACCACACAGCCGGCAGGCCTTGCCGAACAGGGGGGAGGTGACGGGCAGACCCTCCTTCCAGAAGGATCGCGTGACCACCGTTCCGTCGGTCCTGAGCGTGACGTCGTAGGTCTCGGTCCAGCTCGATCCGCAGTCTCCACAGGAGAACTCGTAGTCTTCTCGTTCCGCTTGGTTCATGGCTTGGTTCTTTCCACGCCCGTCCCGCGGAAACGCCGCGGCCCGGATGGCGGACCGATCGGGACGGGCCGGCACCCGGGCGCGCCGGAGGGTCGGGGCGGTGCGCCTGGGGCTCGCGATCCGAACGGCCGTCATTGCCACCACCATCACGCTCGTTCCGACCATGAGCCACCGGGTCGGACCCGACAGCGCGTCGGTACCTGCGCTCAGGCCGTGCACGGTCCCCAGCATGAACACCGCGAACGAGCCCAGGTGCACCCGCCGCCACACCCGGGTGGAGATCCGGGAACGGAGCAGCGAGGTGACCTCCACGGCGACGGCCAGGTCCATGGCGACGATGCCCCAGGCCACCGCCGTGGGATGCCAGGTGCCGGTGAACGGGACCAGGACCTGGATCAGGCCGAAGTGGACGAAGCGGTCGAGCAGGATGGCCCCCACGTGGACCCCGATGAAGACCACGGTCAGCCCGCCCAGGAAACGGTGCAGGTCGTACAGCCACGGCGGACGGGGACGTCGACCGAGCAGCCGGGTCGACAGGGCCAGACCCCACAGCACCGAGGCAGCCGCCAGGGCCCAGCTCACCAGGCCGCCGGCCCGAGCCACCGCCCAGGTCAGCTGGGTCATCCCGCCAGCCTCCCGTCCGGCGGTTCGGAACCCGGCTTGCCGTGGGGCATCGGCACCACGAACCGGGAGAAGCCCGGGCTAGTGCGGATCCGGCCCGAGTCCTCCACCACCAGCCACTCGGCCCCGCCCCACGCCGGGTCACCACCCAGGAACGCGGCCTTGGCCAGGACCTCGGCCTGCCACGCCTCGGCCGCGACGGCCGTGGCCGAGGCGATCCCCGTCTGCGCCGAACGGCCGGTCGCCGGGTCGATCAGGTGGTGCCCCGACCCCAGCACTCGGCGGGCCCGCGTGCTCGTGGCCACGGCCCCGGCCCGCAGGGACACCGTGATCGCGGGGCCGCCCCACGGGTGCTCGATCGCAACCGGCCATGAGCCACCCCCCGGTGCGGGCCCCTCCACCCGGAGGTCCCCGCCGACGTTGGCGCAGACCCCCACGGCACCCGCCGCCGACAGCTCCGCCGCGAGCAGGTCGGCGGCCAAGCCCTTGCCGATGCCCCCGGGGTCGAACCCGACACCCTCCGGGAGGCGGACCGTGCGCGATGCCACATCGACGACGATGCCCGGGTAGCCCGATCGGAGCGTCGACCGCCCGGGTGGAGGGTCGTCGGGCAGGGTCTCGAAGCTCCGGTCGTAGCCGGCTCGGATCACGTCGCCCAGGACCGAGGGGTCGAAGCGACCGCCGGTCCGTCGCGCCCCCTCCAGGGAGCGCAGCACCAGCTCAAGCGTCGGTCCCGAGACCCGGACCGGCCGGCCCGCCATCGCGTTCATCAGGCTCACCTCGCTGGTGGGCCGGAACCGGCTCCACCGGGCCTCGAGGTCCTCCAGCCGGTCCGCCGCCGCCCACAGCAACGCCCTCGAGCCCCGCACCACGATCACGTGCACGTCCGAGCCCATGGCGCGGAACCGGGTCTCAGCTGCCATGGCTCGAGGTCACCGGCATCTGGCCCACGGAGTTGCTGCCGGGAAGCGCCGACCCGAACGAGCTCGAAGCCTTCGAACTCCTGGAGGTGGGGTCCGCGGTGGTGCCTGATGCCTGGGTGCTCGACGTACCGGTCCTGCCGGCCGCGATCCCCGAGACGATGCCGAGGAACGCGATCACGCTCATCGCGCCCGCGATCACGCGGGAGCGAGCCGCGGCGTGGCGGCGGCGCGGACGGGGGCCGGACGGGCCCTTCTGGGGTTCCACGTACGTGCTCCTTCCGGGCATCAGCACTCCAAGTGAACCCGCGGAGGCTGAAGACCGGGTGGGACCCCCCTGAGGATCGCCTGAGAGCTGGTGCCTCAGGCGGCCCGGCCGGCCTCTTCCAGGTCCCTCAGGATCGCGCCCAGCAGGCCCGTGGCGGCCGGCTCGGTTCGGCGGACCACCGGCGAATCGGTGGACGCGGTCCACCAGTGGGTGTCGTCCTCCGCGCACCGCCAGCGGGTCATCAGGATGGGCCCGTCGGTGGAGTCCAGCACCTCGGTGCGATCGTCGTGCGCGAGGGCCCCGCAGTAGGGGCATCGATGGATCAAGCCACCCCGCTCACGTCCGGGGCGCGCTCGGTCTCGGCGGAGGACGTCCCTCGATGCAGGCTCCCCGCCACCACCAGGTCCGGTCCCACCCGATGCACGGAGGCATCGGGCAACCGCACGGCTTGCATCATCCGCGTCACCCCCAGGTCGCCCACGGCGGCGGTTCCGGCCCCGATGATCGTGGGGGCCAGCGAGACGATCAGCCGATCCACCGATCCGCTTCGGAGGAACGACGTGATCACCCTGGCTCCCCCCTCCACCAGCAGGGTCCGGACCCCACGGGCCCGGAGGCTCCGGAGGGTCTGCTCCAGGTCCAGGCCGCCTTCCGTGGGGCCGACCGCGATCACACCAACCCCGGATCGACGCAGGTCCTGGACGCGAGCGGCGTCCGCGCCGGTCGAGGTCACCACCACGGTCGAAGCGCCCTCGCCCAGGACCTTGGCCTCCGGGGGGATCCGCAGCCGGCGGTCCAGGACCACCCGGGTGGGGGACACCCCGGGGACCATCCGCACGGTGAGCAGCGGGTCGTCGGTCAGCACGGTCCCGATCCCCACCAGCACGGCGTCGCACGCCGCGCGGAGGGCATGGGACATGCGCCGCTCGGGCTCCCCGGAGATCCACCGGGCGTCCCCGGTCCGCGTGGCGATCCGCCCGTCGAGCGTCTGGGCGTACTTCAGGACCACGTAAGGGCGGTCGAAGGGCGTGCGGACCTCTCCCAGGAGCGGGGTGACGTCGGTCACGGGCTGGATGCCGTCGGGCAGCGGGTCCCCGGCGGGGGCCAGGTGCGCGAGCCGGCGCTCCTTGGTCCGCAGGTAGCCCATGCTGCGTGCGTGGGCCGAGGTGGGCAGGGGCACCCGCTCCTCCACGACCAGGCCGGACCGGGTCAGGCCCTCGGCCTTGGCCGGGTTGTTCGTGATGAGCCGCACCGACCGTACGCCGAGCATCCGCAGGCACGCCGCGACCTCCGC
>DASQQQ010000153.1:0-8391 GCA_035643355.1 Actinomycetota bacterium
CGATCCGGACCTGGATCACCGACTGGAACGAGAACCCGCGGCCGTTCGTGTGGCACAAGACCGCGGACCAGATCCTCGAGAGCCTCGCCGCATATTGCGAGCGGATCTCCGACTCAGGACACTAGGGGAGGACGTCATCGGGAAGGTATGCGCGCCTTCCAGGATGGATGCGCCACGTCTGGGAGACGGGACGGCCTAGGTCCCCGTGATCGTGCCGTCCATGCCGGGATGGAACGTGCAGTGGAACTCCGTGGAGCCGGTCGGGACGGTGAACGTCGCGCTCACCCCGTCTCCAGACGCCATCGTGCCGGTGGGCAGATGGAGCGCGTCGATGGTGAAGTTGTGGTTCTCATCCCCCTCGTTCGTGAGCCCGACGGTGACCTTCGTCCCGGCGGGCAGGCGGAGCGGATCGGGCTCGAACCGCGAGTCCTCCATCACGACCTTGACGGCGTCGGGGCCGCCGGGTCCCTCGTGGATCTGTCCCGACCCCCCGCGGCTCGATCCGCAGGCGACCAGGCCCAGGGCCAGGGCCGCGGCGAGCGGCAACCACCAGCGCTACATCCGTGCCTCCTTCCGGCTCTCGTTCCTCGGTGCGGGCCTAGCGATCCTCGAGGTGGCGACGGACGGCCAGGACTCGTCGGTGCTCGGTGATCACCAGCCGGCCGGCGATGCCCGCGTTGAGAGGCCCTCCGCCATCAGCGCCAAGACCTCCTCCTCGCGCGGCGTCAGCCGATGGTGCGGGTGCCGGCGAGCCCGAGCCAGGAGCGCCGTGCAACCGTCGGCCACCCGGATCAGGGCGTCCAGGAAGTCGCGGACGTCGGCCACGCCTGCTTGAGTAGGTAGCCGACCCCGTGGTGTCCCCGGACAGTGGATCGCTCGGGGGACTAGCCCTCCTTGAAGCCGACCGAGAACAGGCGCTCCAGGTCGTGCCGGGAGTAGACCTGGAACGCGATGAGCGTCTCGGTCCGGACCACGCCGTGAACCTTGGCGATCCCTCCGGGGATCACGCTGGCGAGCCGGTCGTGATCGGACACCCGGACCACGGCCACCAGGTCGAACTCCCCGGCCACCGAGTAGACCTCGGAGACCCCTTCCAGGTCGGCGATGGCCTGAGCGGCCTCGGGGATCGTGTCCACGTCGCACTGGACGAGGACCACGGCGTGGACGGCCTTCACGCGCGCTCCAACACCACGGCCGCCCCCTGGCCGCCCGACACGCAGAGCGTGGCAAGCCCAAGCGCGTAGCCGAGCTCGCGCATCTCGTACGCCAGGGTCAGGATGATCCGCGTTCCCGAGAGCCCGATGGGGTGCCCCACCGAGATGCCGCCGCCCTTGGGGTTCAGGCGGTCGCGGTCGAACTTCAGCTCGCGCTCGCAGGCGATCACTTGGGCCGCGAACGCCTCGTTCAGTTCGATGCACTCCATGTCCGACAGCGACAAGCCCGTCTTCTCGAGCACCTTGCGGGTGGCCGGGACCGGGCCGACGCCCATGATCGACGGATCGACCCCGGCCGAGCTCCCGCCCAGGATCCGGGCCAGGATGGTGCGGCCCTCCGCCTTCGCCCGGGACTCGGACATCAGGACCACGGCGCCGGCACCATCGGTGAGGCCCGAGGAGTTCCCCGCCGTGACCGAGCCGTCCTTGCGGAACACGGGGGGAAGGGCCGCGAGCTTCTCCAGGGTGGTCTCGGGACGGGGATGCTCGTCCTGGGCCAGGGTGATGGTGCCTTTGCCCCTGGGGTTGGGGGCTTCCACCGGGAACATCTCCGCCGCCCGTCGCGCCTTCCCGCCCTCGGCCTTCTGCTGGGACTCCAGCGCGAACGCGTCCTGTTCGGCACGCGAGATGTCGTAGCGGTCGACCAGGTTCTCCGCGGTCTCGCCCATCACCAGCCCGCAGAGCGGGTCCAGCAGCCCGTCCCGGTACATCGCGTCGTACACGGTGGCATCGCCCAGGCGGTAGCCGAAGCGCATCCGGTCCAACAGGAACGGGACCCGGGTCATGTTCTCCATGCCGCCGGCCACGACGATCTCGGCCTCGCCTAGCATGATCTGTTGGGCGGCGATCTGGACGGCCTTCATCCCCGATGCGCACGCCATGTTGACGTTGTAGCCGGGCACCTCTTGGGGGATCCCGCTCTTGATCGAGACCTGGCGTCCGGTGTTCGGTCCATTGCCGGCCTGACGGCCGTGTCCCATGATCGTGAGCTCGACCTGCTCGGGTTCCACATCGGCGCGCCGGAGCGCCTCGCGCACGGCGAGCACCCCCAGGTCCACCGTGGGGACCTCGGAGAGGGATCCCAGGAACCTGCCGATCGGTGTCCGGGCCCCCTCGAGGATGACGGCCGTCTCCACGGCACCAGTCTATCGGTCCGCGGCGCGGGGCCCTGACCCGCGGTCCGAGCCGGACGAGCGCAGGAGGACCAGCACGTCTCGCAACGGCCGGCCCTCGAGCGGCTCCGAGAGTGGCACATCGGCCCGCTCCAGTCGGACCTCGTTGCGCTGCAACCAGTTCCGGACGGCTGCGACCTCGTCGGCCTGGGCCCTGGGGTAGGGGTAGGAGATGGGATCGGCGGGGGTCCCCACCTCCAGCGCTCCGTCCCGGAAGCTGAGCTCGGCGCCGGCGCGGTCCGACAGGCGCAGCCGCCCCGGCCCGAGCAGCCAGGCGTCCTGGCGACGGCGGGATAACGCCTCAGCCAGTGCGCGCAGCCGGTCCCGAGCCAGGGCGGCTTCCTCGAACCGCTCCTGGTCCGCGAGCCGGCGCAGCTGCCGCTCGAGCGCTCCGAGGAGCCCGCCCGGGTGTGTGAGGGAGGAGATGAGGGACCGGACGAGCTCCCCGTAACGCTCGGGCCCGACGCGACCGTCGCACGGGGCCAGGCACCGGCCCATGTCGGACAGGGCGCACGGGGCGGAACGGGTGCTGGCCCGCATCGGACGGGTGCACCGGCGGATCGGGAAGGCCTCCTCCAGGGCCTCCTTGGCCATCCTGGCCAGCTGTGAGGAGGGGAACGGCCCCAAGAAGGTCCCACCGGTGGTGGCCTCCCGGACGATCTTGATGCGCGGGAAGGCGTCGGAGGTGTCGATGCGCAGGTACGCGTACCGGCGCCAGGTCCTGCCCCGACGGTTGTACGCCGGCTCGTGGAGACGGATCAGGCGAGCCTCCAGCACCAGGGCCTCGAGCTCCGAGTCGCAAGGCAGCCCCTCCACGGAGGATGTCTGCGTCAGCAGGTCCTCCACCTTCTTCCGGGGATCGCCGTAGAAGTAGCTCCGGACCCGCGAGCGCAGGTCCTTGGACTTGCCCACGTAGAGCACGCGTCCGTCCCGGCCCCGGAACAGGTAGACGCCCGGGCGCCGGGGCAGGCCGTCCGCCAGTCGGATCTTCCCGAAGTTCGGCCGGCCGCGAGCCCGCACCGCCTGATGCAGGTCGCCGAGGCTCGCGATCCCCAGTCGACCCCCCAGCTCCAAGAGCCCGTGGAGCACCTCGGCGCAGGCCTGTGCGTCGGCCAGGGCGCGATGCGTGGGCCGGACCGAGGTGCGGAAGTAGCCCGCCAGGGTCTGGAGTCGGACGTTCGGGACGTCTGGCCACACCACGCGACGGGCCAGCCGAGCGGTGCAGACGGGCGGCGGGGGCAGCGGGTCGCGATCCAGCCGCGCTAGGGCGGTGTTCAAGAACGAGAAGTCGAAGCGCGCGTTGTGGGCCACGAACACGCAGCCGGCCACGAACTCCTCGAAGGAGGACAGGACCGCACCGATGCCGGGCGCGCCGCGGACGTCCTGGTCTCGGATCCCGGTCAGGTGGGTGATGAACGGCGGGATCGGGATGCCGGGATCGACCAGCGTCTCCAGCACGCCGATCCGCTCCCCACCCCGGTACTTGACGGCCCCGATCTCGGTGATGCGCGCGTCGGTGGGCGATCCCCCGGTGGTCTCCAGGTCCACGACGCAGAACGTCACGGCGAAGAGCGGGATCTGCTCCTCCCGCGTGGTCTGGACCGGCTCGAGCACCGCACCTCCCGCTGGGCCGCGCGGGGCGCCCAGGATATCGAACACCTGTTCGATGGTCAAGCCCGGGGGCCCGGTGGCTCAGCCGCGCGGATACAGGGTGCGCTCCACCAGGAAGGCGAGGGCGTGCTCGACCGCCAGATGCCCCTCCTGGATGTGGGAGGTCTCGCCGCTCGGGATCAAGATCGCGACGTCCGCCAGCGAGGCCAGCCGGCCTCCCGTCGCGCCGCTCAGCAGGACCCGGTGGATGCTCTGGGCCGCCGCCTGCTCGAAGGCCCGCACCACGTCCTCGGAGTTCCCGCTGGTCGAGATCCCGACCAGGACGTCGCCGGGGTGCCCCAGGGCCTCCACCTGGCGGGCGAAGACGCCCTCGAACCCGAAGTCGTTCGCGACCGCCGTCAGCACCGAGGTGTCGGTGGTCAGCGCGAGCGCCGGGATGGCCGGCCGGCGGTTGTCCAGCGTGAGGGTGCTCACGAACTCGGTGGCCAGGCCCTGGCTGTCGGCGGCGCTCCCGCCGTTGCCGCAGATCAGGATCTTGCCCCCGTCCAGCACGGCGTTCACCAGCAGCTCGGCGGCGGCGGCCACGTCCTCGGCGCAGCCCTCGGCTGCATGGCGCGCCGTCCGGGCGGTCCCCTCCAGGTACCCTCGGACCCAGGAGGCGTTCACGGGGCCGCTCCGTTGGCCACCATGGATCGGATCACCTCGGCCGCCGCGGGCAGGTCGGCCACCACCGCGTCGGCCACCTCGCCGGCCCCGTGCTCGAGCTCCTGCCGCCCGTGGCCGGTCAGGAGCAGGATCGAGGTGGCCCCCAGGGCCCGGCCGAGCTCCATGTCCCCCCGGTGGTCGCCCACCACGAACGACTGGGAGGGATCGAACCCGTGCTCGGCCGCGGCGCGCAGCGCCAGACCCGTGGCCGGCTTGCGGCACGCGCATCCCGCCTCCGGCCCGTGGGGGCATGCGTAGATCCCGTCGATGGTGGCGCCCCTCCGCATCAACTGGTCCACGAGCCGCGCGTGGATCGCATCCAGCTCGGTCATCGAGATCCACCCCCGCCCCACCGGGGATTGGTTGGTCACCACGACGATCCCCAGGCCGAGGTCTCGCAGCATGCGGATGGCCTCGGCGGCGCCGGGGATCAGGCGGACCTGAGCCGGATCCAGGAGGTGGTCGACGTCCTCGTTGATCGTGCCGTCCCGGTCCAGGAGCACGAAGCGAGCGCTCATCGCCGCGGCGTCCATCGATCCGAACCGGTCCGTGCCTCGACGCCCCCCTCGGAGAAGTCGAACGGCGAGAAGCGCGCGCCGAGGGCCTCCAGCTGCCGGCGGACCCGGGATCGCACCTCGGGGGGGCAGGACAGGAGCAGGTACCCACCACCCCCGGCGCCGCAGATCTTGCCGCCGGTGGCCCCCGCCGCCCGAGCCCGGGCCAACAGCTCGTCGATCGCGGTCCCGTCGGCGATGTGCGGGTTCATCCGCCGTTTGCTCTCGTACGCCTCCTGGAGCAGGGGCCCCAGCGACCCAACGTCGCCCGCCTCGAGCACGTCGCGCATCTCGTAGGCCATCGCCTGGAGCTGCTTCATCCCCTGGATCGTCTCCTCGCGTCCCTCGCGGTACAGGCGGATCTGGGTGTCGATCAGACCCAGATTGGTCCGAACGCCGCCCGTGTAGCAGAGCAGCAGGTGCCGCCGGAGCGCGTCGATGGTCCCCCCGCTCAGCCGGACCGAGGTGACGGCGACCCCTGAGGCGGCGAACTCGATCAGGTTGAAGCCACCGAACGCGGCCGCGTACTGGTCCTGCCAGCCCCCCGCGATGCCGAGGTCGTTCCGCTCGATCGTGTAGCTCAGGTGCGCCAGCTCGTGAGCGGAGATCTCGATGTCGCCGAACGCGGCCAGCGCGGCCACCACTGCGGTGACCATGGCCGAGGACCCGCCCAGGCCGCTACCCGGCGGAGCGTCCGAGCGGAGCTCCAGGTCGATCCCCCGATCCAGCCCCAGGCGTCGGACGGCCGCCTTGGGCAGGTCCAGGACACCGTCGAAGGTCGGCCCCTCTCGCAGGTGGTACTGGGCGTGCTGATCGAGCCGCAGGTCGCGCAGCCTCACCCGGGCATCGCTCCGCGGCGACAGCGACACGCGCGCGAAGCGATCGATCGTGGCCGACAGGACGGCCCCACCGTGCCGCTCGTACCAGTGGGGGAAGTCGGTCCCCCCACCGACGAAGCTGATCCGCAGGGGCGCGGCGGCCCGGATCTCCCGATCGCTCATCGGGGCTCAGTATGGGCGGCGGGCGGACCGGGTGACCAGCCGGTCGCTCAGGCCACGAAGCGCACCAGGCGGCGTCGCTGCTGCTCGGTGAGGCCCCCCCACACGCCGTAGCGCTCGCCGTTCTTCAGCGCCCAGGCCAGGCAGGTCTCCCGGATGGGGCACCCGGAGCAGTAGGCAAGCGCCGGTCCCGCCTCCTCCTCCGAGGTGGGGAAGAACACGTCGGGCTCGATCCCGTAGCAGGCGGCGTCCTCCTGCCACATGTCGGGTGGTGATGGGTCACGGGGAAGGGTCTTGAGGTCGATGCCACCGTTGGACTCTCTGCTCACCAGCTGACTCCTGTGCTGTGGCCGACGTCTGCCCGACCCCCGGGGGCCGAGCTGGAAGATGCCCTATTGATAGATCCATGGCGCAGTGAAGTGAAGTCTTGAAAACGCCGGACGGCCGTAGTAGGAATCGAGCCTCACACCCGCTCCAACCGCAGGCCGGAGGCGGTCAGCGCCCCCTGGCGTCGCTCCCACCGGACCCTGCCCAGGAGGGCGGTGCCCCCCCGGCCGTCGGGTGTGGCGCTGGTCACGAGGCCGGCCCGCTCGCCTGCGGCATCCACCGTGGCGCCGGGGGCGACGGGTCCGTCGGCGTGCAGCGCGAGCACCACTCGCGGTGGGTGGCCCAGGTTGCGGATCTTCGCCACGGACTCCTGACCCAGGAAGCATCCCTTGGTGGTGTCCACGGTCTCATCCAGACCGGCCTCGGCCGGCACGGAGGTCTGGTCCACGTCGACGGGGAACCGGGGCAGACCTCGGAGGATGCGCCAGGCCTCCACGGCCCGAGCGGAGACCTCCACGCGATCCTCGGACAGGAGCCGACGCGCCGCGGCGAGCTCCTCCCCAGGCCCCAGGACGTCGAACCCATCACCCAGCACGGACGGGGACCAGATCGCGGGGAGCTCGGCCGGAACGGCCCAGGGCCCAGGGACGGAGAGCACGCCAAGCGGACAGGGCTCCAGTCCCACCTCGGAGGAGAGCACGTAGGGCTCGAGCAGGTCGGCGACCGGCGCGGGCTGATCGGCGCTCTGGGCGAGCACGAACGTCCCGTCCTCCATGCCGTAGACGTGGACGTCCGCCCGGATGTGCCCGGAAGGGGTGAGCAACAGGCACCGGCGGACCGAGAAGGCCTCCAGCCCGGCGATGTCCGCGGTGACCAGATCGTGCAGCCATCGCCTCGCGTCCGTGCCGACGACGCTGGTCAGCCGGAGATCCGACCAGGCCACCAGGGCACGCGCGTCGTCGAGCGCCGAGATCTG
Source organism: Actinomycetota bacterium (assembly GCA_035643355.1). Lineage (GTDB taxonomy): Bacteria > Actinomycetota > UBA4738 > UBA4738 > HRBIN12 > DASQQQ01. The sequence goes on from DASQQQ010000153.1 coordinate 7,558, forward strand.
CTCTTCGAGCGTGCGTTCGTCCATCTCCCCCTGGGAGGATAAGCGGTCGTGGGGCTTCCACGGACCCTGCTGGTCACGAACGACTTCCCGCCCCGGGTGGGCGGGATCCAGCGCACGCTGCATGCCCTGTGGCGGGAGCTCCCGGCCGACCGGGTCTCGGTCTTCGCCCCAGCCTCGGAGGGCTCCCCGAGGTTCGACGGTGGCGAGCCATACGTGATCCGGCGCGGGGACCGCGGGTTCCTGTGGCCGACCACACGGACGCGCGATGCGATCCTTGCCGCTGCCGGGGAGGTGGAGGCAGAGGTGGTGCTGTTCGGCGCGGCGTACCCGCTGGCCCTGCTCGGTCCGGCCCTGTCGAGGGCCGGACTCCGGTACGTGACGGCGGCCCATGGGTTCGAGTACTGGCTGTCGCTGGCCCCGGGGACCCACGCGCTGATGCGCCGGGCCACCTCGCGCGCCTGCCACGTGGCGGTGATGTGCAGCGCCTTCATCGCCCGCGTGGTCCGTACCGCGGTCCCGGAGCGGGTTCCCGTGTCGGTGATGTACCCGGGGGCGGACGTGGAGGCCTTCCGCCCGGACCTGCCCACCGAGGACCTGCGGCGTGTCCACGGCCTGGGAGCGCGCCCGGTGGTCGTGTGCGTCAGCAGGCTGGTCCCGCGAAAGGGGCAGGACGTGCTGATCCGGGCCATGCCCCAGATCCGCCAGCGGGTCCGGGACGCCGCGTTGTTGGTCGTGGGGGACGGGCCCCACCGCGCCAGGCTCGAGCGGCTGGCCGAGGAGCACGCTCCGCGCTCGGTGGTCTTCGCCGGACAGGTCTCGGAAGCCGATCTGCCC
>DASQQQ010000154.1:0-11767 GCA_035643355.1 Actinomycetota bacterium
GCCGGGATCGACGGCATCGTGATCCCTGGCGGGTTCGGATGGCGGGGCGTCGAAGGCAAGCTCGAGGCGATCCGCTACGCCCGCGAGAACGGTGTCCCCTTCCTGGGCCTGTGCCTGGGACTGCAGTGCGCCGTGATCGAGTTCTCCCGCCACGTCTGCGGCCTGAGCGGCGCGAACTCTTCCGAGTTCGACCCGGCCACCCCTCACCCCGTGATCGACCTGCTTCCTGAGCAGAAGAACGTGACGGATCTGGGGGGCTCGATGCGCCTGGGTGCGCAGCCCTGCTACCTGGTGGAGGGCACGCGGGCCGCGATGGCCTACGGGGAGCCGGTGGTGGAGGAGCGCCATCGCCACCGCTACGAGGTCAACCCCGTGTACCACGACGTCCTCCGTGAGCACGGCCTGGTGTTCGCCGGGCGCTCCAAGGACGAGCGGCTGGTGGAGATCATCGAGCTCCCGGATCACCCCTTCTTCGTGGCCGGGCAGTTCCACCCCGAACTGCGATCGCGTCCCACCCGCCCCCACCCGCTGTTCCGTGACTTCGTGGGGGCGGCACGGACCCATCACCACGACGAGGCCGAGCGTACCGTCGTGATCCCCGGCTGAAGCCCCGGTGCCCGATCCCGAGGACAGCGCACGCGCCTACGAGGGCCGGTTCGTGCGCGTGGACCGCGAGTCGTGGGGCTCCTCCACCTGGGAGGTGGTTCGGCGCCAGGGGCCGGCCGCCCAGGGGGCGGTGGCGGTCGTGGCCCTCACCCCGGCCGACCGGGTGATCCTGGTCCGGGTCTTTCGGCCCCCCATCAGGACCGCTCTGCTGGAGATCCCGGCCGGCCTGTTGGACCGCGAGGACGAGGACGCCCTCTCGTGCGCGAGGCGCGAGCTCCGTGAGGAGACCGGCTACCGGGCGTCCAAGATCGAGTTCCTGGGCGGCTGGTACTCGAGCGCGGGCATGACGGACGAGTACGTGCAGGCGTTCCTGGCGCGGACCGACGAGGAGCCGGAGGGACCGACCGACGGCGAGGTGGAGGAGGTGGTGACGCTCGCGTTCGAGGAGGCCGTCGCGCGGGCCCGCGCCGGCCGGGTGCGCGACGCGAAGACGGCGCTCTCGTTGCTCCTGGCCGCCGAGCGCCGGTCGCGCCCCTGACCATCCGGCCCCCGGCGGACGGTCCCATCGAACCCCGTCCCTCCTTTTGGGGTCGGGTACGCTTGTCGGCGCACCGCCGGAAGGGGGCGAACGTGATCGTCGGGGTCCCGAAAGAGGTCAAGGACAACGAGTACCGCGTGGCGCTCACGCCCGAGGGCGCCCGGGAGCTCGTCCGGGCCGGCCATCGTGTCCTGGTCCAGGATGGCGCCGGCGCGGGCTCGAGCATCCCCCAGGAGCGATACCAGCGCGCGGGGGCCGAGATCGTTCCCGGGGCCGACGAGGTCTGGGGCTCCAGCGACCTGATCCTGAAGGTCAAGGAGCCCGTGCCCGAGGAGTACGGCCACCTCCGGCAGGGGCAGATCCTCTTCACCTACCTGCACCTCGCTGCCGGCAGGGAGCTCACCCGGGGCCTGGTGGACACGAAGGTCGCGGCGGTGGCCTACGAGACGGTGCAGTCACGGGACGGGCGGTTGCCGCTCCTCGCCCCCATGAGCGAGGTGGCCGGGCGGATGGCGCCTCATGTCGCGGCCCGGTTGCTGGAGAAGGAGCACGGTGGTCGGGGCATCCTGATGGGCGGGGTGTCCGGCGTCCGTCCGGCCAACGTGCTCGTGCTCGGTGCGGGGATGGCCGGCTCCAACGCCGCCTGGATCGCGGCCGGGATGGAGGCGGCCGTGGTGGTGGTGGACAAGGACCTGGACAAGCTGCGGTTCATCGACCAGATCCACAAGGGCCGGATCACCACGCTGATGTCCGACCAGCTCACCCTCGAGCAGCGGGTCCGGGAAGCCGACGTCCTGATCGGATCGGTCCTGGTGCCGGGTGCGCGCGCGCCGAAGCTCGTCACGGCCGAGATGGTGGGCTCGATGCGTCCGGGCTCGGTGGTCGTCGACATCGCCATCGACCAGGGTGGCTGCGTGGAGACCTCCCGGATGACGACGCACTCGGATCCGACCTACGTCGAGCAGGGTGTGGTCCACTACTGCGTTGGGAACATGCCCGGCGCGGTCCCCAACACCTCGACGTACGCACTGACGAACGTGACCCTCCCCTATGCGCTCTCCATCGCGGCACTCGGCCTGGAGGAGGCGGCGCGCCGGGATCCGGCACTGGCCCTGGGGGTGAACGTCTACCAGGGGCAGGTGACCAACGCCGGCGTCGCCGAGGCGCACTCCCTGCCCTTCACGGAGCTCGACCGGCTGATCGACGGCATGCGCTGAGCGGGACGGGACGGATGGTCGACGCCGTGTCGGCACAGGTCGAGCGGTTCCTGGATCACCTGTGGGTGGAGCGCGGACTCTCTGACAACACCGTGCAGGCCTACCGTCGGGACCTCGGCCGCTACGCGCGATGGCTCCGGACCCGGGGATGCGAGGACGCGTCGAGGGTCACCGGCGACGACGTGAGGGCGTTCGTGGCCGGCCTCTCCGCGTCCACGCACGCTGACGGCCACCGGTACCGCGCCACCTCCGTGGTGCGAGCGTTGTCGGCGGTCCGGTCGTTCCATCGGTTCCTGCTCCGGGAGGGCGAGGCGACCGAGGACCCGACGGCCGGCGTGGTGCGACCGAGGCTGCCCCGTGCGCTGCCCAGGCCCCTCTCCGTCGGCGACGTCCAGCGGCTGCTGTCCGCGCCTGCCGAGGGAACCAGCGCCGGACTGCGCGACCGGGCCATCCTCGAGGTCCTCTACGGTGCGGGGCTCCGGGTCTCTGAGCTCACGGGGTTGGATGTGGACGACGTGGATCTCCAGGAGGGGAGCGTCCGGGTCCTGGGCAAGGGCAGCAAGGAGCGGGAGGTCCCCCTGGGCGGCTACGCCCGAGACGCGGTGGCCGCCTACCTCACCCGGGTGCGCCCCGATGTGGCCACGCCGCGGAGCAGGGCGGCGCTCTTCCTGAGCCTGCGGGGGGGCCGCCTGAGCCGCCAGGCCTGCGGCCGGTTGGTCTCGGACCACGCGAAGCGCGCCGGGATCGCCGGGCGGGTGACCCCCCACTCGCTGCGGCACTCGTTCGCCACGCACCTGTTGGAGGGGGGTGCGGACGTGCGGGTGGTCCAGGAGCTGCTGGGACACGCGAGCGTGGCCACGACCCAGGTCTATACGCTGGTGACCGAGGAGCACCTTCGCGAGGTGTACTTCACGACGCATCCGCGGGCGCGGCGCGTGACGTCCGCGGCGAGGAGGGATGCCGGGTGATCGGAGATGCGCAACAGCTGCAGCTCCGGGGAGAGCTCGAGCAGCAGCGGGAGCACCTACGCAGGGAGATCGAGGAGCACGGTGGCGACGCCGATTCGGACGATGCCGCGTTCGACGTGGAGCGGGGGTTCGCGGACTCGGCGCACAGCACCGCTGAGCGCGCCCGCCTGCTCTCCGTCCTCAAGGCGCTGCGGGCCAACCTCCGCCTGGTGAACCGGGCCCTCACGAAGATGGAGCTGGGGACCTACGGCGTGTGCGAAGCGTGCGGGCAGCCGATCGGAGCCGAGCGGCTCGAGGCGCTGCCGTGGGCGATCCTCTGCTTCGACTGCAAGCAGAAGGGCGAGGGCCGGTGACGTCGACGTGAATCCGTCCCGGGTGCCTCGCGTGCTCCTCCTGGTCTGCGATTCCTTCGGGGTGGGTGATGCTCCGGACGCGGCCGCGTACGGGGACGAGGGCTCGGACACGCTCGGGAACACCTCGCGCAGCGTCGGAGGGATCGGGGCGCCGAACCTGGAGCGCCTCGGTCTAGGTCTGCTCACGCCGATCCAGGGGGTGGAGCCCACGGCGGCTCCGGGCACGGCTCACGGACGGCTGACGGAGCGCTCGTCCGGCAAGGACACCACCACGGGGCACTGGGAGATGAGCGGGATCGTGCTCGACCAGCCCTTCCCCCTGTACCCGGAGGGGTTCCCACCGGAGGTGGTCGAGCCGTTCGAGCGGGAGATCGGCCGGCAGGTGCTGGGGAACCGGCCCGCGTCGGGCACCGAGATCATCGAGGAGCTCGGGGCCGAGCACCTGGCCACCGGCAGGCCGATCGTGTACACGAGCGGCGACTCCGTGTTCCAGATCGCCTGCCACGAGCGTGCGGTGCCGGTGTCGACGCTGTACGGGTGGTGCCGAGTGGCCCGCCGGATCCTCACCGGGCCGCACGCCGTGGGGCGGGTGATCGCCCGACCCTTCACGGGGGAGCCGGGCTCGTTCACCCGGACCCCCCGGCGGCGGGACTTCTCGCTGCCGCCGCCCGGTCCCACGGTGCTCGACCAGTGCAGCGAACAGGGGGTGGCCGTGTACGGCGTGGGGAAGATCCAGGACATCTTCGCCGGGCGGGGCCTGACCGAGGCCAGGTACTCGGAGTCCAACGATCACGGCATCGACCTCACGCTGGACTACCTGGCTCGGCCCGCCCCGGGCTTGGTCTTCACCAACCTGGTCGACTTCGACAGCAAGTACGGGCACCGCAACGACCCGCCCGGATACGCGGCCGCCGTCGAGGCTCTCGATCGGCGGATCCCCGAGCTCATCGGTGCCCTGAGCGGAGGCGTGCTCCTGCTGACGGGCGATCACGGCTGCGATCCGACGACCCCCTCCACGGATCACTCTCGCGAGCGGACCCCGCTGCTGGCGTCCGGCCTGCCCGACGGGCCGCGGGACGTGGGCACTCGGGACAGCTTCGCGGACCTGGGCGCCACGGTGGCGGACCTGCTGGGGGTCGAGGTCGGGGGACTGGTCGGGCGCAGCTTCGTGGAGGAGCTCGGCCTGTGAGCCTCCGGGATCGAGCTGCACCTCCGGACGGTGGAGCGTGCCCTCAGCGAGGTGGGATGGACCATCGAGCTGAAGTGGAGGTCGACCATCGTCGGGACGACCGGAGGAGCATGAGGTCCAGGTGACGTTCTCCGACCCCCGGGACGTGGTCGCGGTCAAGCGGGACGGCGGCCGTCTGTCCGCAGAGGACCTTTCCCTGTTCGTGCAGGGCTACGCGAGGGGCGAGGTGCGGGACGAGCTCGCGGCGGCGTTCCTGATGGCTGCCTTCATCCGGGGGCTGGACCGGGAGGAGACCCTGTCCCTCACGCGGACGATGATCGCCTCGGGCCGGACCCTGCCGCTCTCGGGCATCTCCCGGCCCACGGTGGACAAGCACTCCACCGGGGGCGTGGCCGACGGCGTCACCCTGGCGTTCGCGCCGATCGCGGCGTCCCTGGGCCTGGCGGTGGCGAAGCTGTCCGGCCGCGGTCTGGGCCATACCGGGGGGACCCTCGACAAGCTGGAGTCGATCCCGGGCCTTCGGACCGATCTCAGTCCGGGGGCGTTCGAACGGCAGGTGGACCAGATCGGCTGCGCCGTGGCGGCCCCGACGCGCGACCTCGTGCCGGCCGACGGCGCGCTGTACGCCCTGCGGGACGCGACGGCCACGGTTCCCTCCGTCCCGCTGATCGCCGCCAGCGTGATGTCCAAGAAGCTGGCCGTCGACACCGACCTCGTGCTCCTGGACGTGAAGGCGGGGAGCGGCGCATTCATGAAGAGCCCGGAGGAGGCTCGAGCCCTGGCCGCCGTGTGCGCCGAGCTCGCGGCCGACTGGGGCCGGGCATGCCGGGTGGCCGTGACGGACATGTCGCAGCCCCTCGGCCAGGCGATCGGGAACGCGATCGACATCGAGGAGTCGATCCGGCTGCTCCGGGGTGAGCTCCCCGGCCGGCTCCTGGACCTGGCCCTCACCTTCTGCTCGAGGGCCCTGGCCGGGCTGACCGGCGCCTCGCCGGAGGATGCTCGGAGCCGGGCCGCCGCAGCGGTCTCGTCCGGCGCGGCGCTCGAGTCCTTCCGCCGCATGGTGCAGGCCCAGGGAGGCGATCCCCGTGTGGTGGACGATCCGAGAGGCGTCCTTCCCGCGGCCCCGGTCCGTCGGCCCATCCCGGCCGTCACCGCCGGTTGGCTGGTGGCCGTGGACGCCGAAGCCATCGGACGAGCCAGCGGGGAGCTCGGCGCGGGACGCAAGCGCAAAGGGGATCGGATCGACCCCGCGGTCGGTATCGTGTTCGAACCCAAGGTGGGGGACCGGGTGGAGAAGGGGCAGCGGCTGGGCACGGTGCACGCGCGGAGCGAGGATCGGGCCCAGGCGTGCTCGGCCAGGGTGCTCGAGGCCCTGAGGTTCGCCGAGGAGCCCGTCGAGCCGCCACCGTTGGTGTTCGACTGGTTCGGTGAGCCCTGACGGGGGTCCGAGGATGAACGTGCGCTTCGCGCTGTACCTGCTGGTCGCGCTCGCGCCCAGCCTGTTCCTGCACGAGTACGCGCACGCCCTCACCGCCGACCGGTTGGGCGATCCCACCCCCCGGCGGTGGGGTCGACTGTCGTTCAACCCGCGGCCGCTGATCGATCCCTTCGGCACGGTGATCCTCCCGGGGCTCTTGCTGGTCCTGATCGCCTCCGGTCTGTTCGTGCCGCTGTTCGCCTACACGAAGCCCTTCCCCCACGATCCGACCTACCTGCGCAACCGGGAGCGCGACGAGCTGCTCGTGCAGCTGTCGGGTCCGCTGCTCAGCCTGGCCCTGGCGGTGATCGCGGGGATCGTTCTCCGCACCACGGTGGCCGGGGAGGCCGGCCTGTTCATCTTCGCCGTGGTCTACGTCAACCTCCTCCTGTTCGTGTTCAACCTCATGCCGATCCCCGGCTTGGACGGAGCCCGGATCCTGGCCAGGTTCCTGCCTCCACGTGCCCGGGAGGTCTACCGCAACCTCGACCAGTACCTGGCGCTGTTCATGCTCCTGGTGTTCTTCCTGCTCGGTGGTCTGTTCCTGGGCATCGTCAACGCGCTGTCCGGTGGTCTGTGTCGCGCCGTGACCGGTGGGGCGGGCCTGTGCGGCATCTTCTGATGGATCTCCCGGAGGCCCGAGCCGCCCGCGATATCATCGCGTCCATCGTGGCGGGAGCATCGATCCGTGGTCGCGGGGCCCTGGAGCCCGATCCGACCGGGTGCGGCGGGACCGGAGTGGCGGCCGAACCGGGACCATCGTGACCGAGGACGTCGCTCCCGGCGGGTTCGCCGTCGACCTGCCCGTGTTCACGGGCCCGTTCAAGCTCTTGAGCGACCTCCTGCTCGATCAGCGGATCGACGTCTGCGATGTCCCGGTCGCCCGGATCACGGATCGGTACCTCTCCTACTCGGCGCAGGCCGACCACTGGAACCTCGAGGAAGCGACCTGGTTCCTGGCCGTCTGCGCCATCCTGCTGGAGCTGAAGGTGAGCCGGCTCATGCCCAGGCATCGGGTGCCGGACGAGGAGGATCTGTTGGGCGTCTCGCCCGACCTGGTCTATGCGCGCAGCCTGGAGCTGGCGGCGTTCCGCCGGATGTCCTTGGAGCTGGCTCGGCGGATGGAGGAGGAGTCGCGCTACGTCCCACGGCTGGCCGGCCCCCCGCCAGAGTTCGCACACCTGTACCCCGATGTCCTGGAGACGGTGACCGTGGACGGGTTGACCGCGCTCGCGGTCGCGGCCCTCCGGCCCGCTCCGCTGCTCGACCTCTACCACGTCACCCCGATCCGCTACTCGATGGAGCAGGCGGTGGAGGCGGTCACCGGGCATCTGGGCAGGCTCGGTTCGGCCAGGTTCCGAGAGCTCGTGGCCGATTGCGAGGAGCGGATCCACGTGGTGGTCCGGTTCCTCGCGTTGCTCGAGCTCTACCGTGAAGGCAAGGTCGACCTCGAGCAAGCGGAGACGTTCGGCGAGATCGAGGTCCGTTGGCAAGGATGAGGTGAAGGTGGAGGAGCGCACGGATCGTCTACGGGCCCTCGAGGCCCTGCTGTTCGTCTCGGACGAGCCGGTGACCTCGACCATCCTGGCCCAGGCCCTCTCGCTGGACCGCACGGAGGTGGAGGGTCTCTGTGAGGAGCTGGCTCGATCCTACGAGGAGCGCGGCGCCGGGATCGTGCTGCGCGGCGTGGCCGGCGGCTGGCGGCTGAGCAGCCATCCCGATGTGGCCCCGATCGTGGAGGGATTCGTCCTGTCCTCCCGTCATACGAGGCTCACGAAGGCGGCCCTGGAGACCCTGGCGATCGTCGCGTACAAGCAACCCGTGACCCGCCACCAGGTCTCCGCCATCCGAGGGGTGAACTCGGACGGCGTGCTCCGAGCCCTGGCGGAGCGGGGGCTGGTCGCGGAGGTGGGTCGCGAGGAGGGACCGGGCCGGCCCATGCTGTACGGCACCTCTCCCGAGTTCCTGGAGCGCTTGGGCCTGCCTTCGCTCTCGGCGCTGCCGCCCCTGGCCCCGCTGCTGACCCAGAGCGCTCAGGAGGCGGAGGCGGCCGGGGACGAGTGAGCCCGGGTGGCCGAGGAGCGTCTGCAGCGAGCGCTGGCCCGAGCCGGGCTCGGGTCGCGGCGGGCCTGTGAGGAGCTGATCCGGGCCGGGGTCGTGACCGTGAACGGCCGGACGGCCACGCTCGGCGAGCGGGTGGATCCCTCCACCGACGTGGTGGCCGTTCGCGGTCACCGCGTCAACGTGGATCCCGAGCGCCGGTACCTCGCCCTGCACAAGCCCGCGGGGATCACCACCACCTTGGGGGACCGGCACGCGGAGGCGGACCTCCGCTCCCTGTTGCCGGCCGGGCCGCGGGTGGTGCCGATCGGCAGGCTCGATCGTGAGACGGAGGGCCTGCTGCTGCTCACGAACGACGGGCAGCTCGCCCACCGGCTGACCCACCCGCGGTTCGGGGTGGAGAAGGAGTACCTGGCCCGCGTGGACGGCCTGCCGAGCGAGCGACAGCTGGCTCGCCTCCGGGCCGGGGTCGAGCTCGAGGACGGACCGGCTCGGGCCGTGTCGATCCGGTCGGTGGGCCGTTCCCGCACCTCCGGTGCCCTCCGGCTGGTGCTGACGGAGGGCCGCAAACGCGAGGTCCGCCGGATGCTCTCGGCGGTGGGGCTTCCCGTGACCCGTCTGGTGCGCCTGCGCGTCGGGCCCATCCGCCTGGGCCGCCTGGCCCCCGGAGAGGTGCGGGAGCTCACGCCGGAGGAGTGCCGAGCGCTGTTCCGGGCCGCCGGACTGTAGCCTTTTGGCGCCCATGATGGGGGAGGATCGGGTGGAGGGGGAGCGGGTGCGGGCGGTGCGGGGGGCTATCTGCGTGGAGCGCGACACGCCGAAGGCGATCCTCGATGCTACCGAGCGTCTGCTGAGCCAGATGCTGCGCCGCAACGATGTGGAAGAAGCAGACGTCGTCAGCATCTTCTTCACCGCGACCGAGGGGCTCCGGTCGACGTTCCCCGCCGAGGCCGCCCGCCGCATGGGGCTGGGCAGGGTGCCACTCCTGTGTGCCACCGAGATCCCGGTCCCCGGATCGCTGCCCCGGGTGGTGCGGGTGCTGATGCATCTGTACACGTCGCGGTCCAGGGCCGGGATCCTGCACGTCTACCTGGACGGTGCGGAGTCGCTTCGGGATGACCTCGACTGACCGGGTGGCGGTGATCGGCACCGGGCTGATCGGCACGTCGATCGCCCTGGCGGCGGCCCGTCTGGGCCAGCAGGTGCGAGGGTTCGACGCCGACCGCCGGGTCCTGGCCGTGGCCGCCGAGCGTAGCGGGCTGCATCCGACCTCGGATGCCGCCGAGTGCGCACGCGGCGCCACGCTGGTCTTCCTGTGCACGCCGGTCGAGACGATCCCTGCGGTGGCGTCCGAGGTCCTCGGCGCCGAGCCGGAGGCCACGGTGACCGACGTGGCGAGCGTGAAGTCTCGGATCATGGTCGAGGTCGAGGCGGCGGTCCGCCCGGCGGATCTCCCGCGCTTTGTGGGCGGCCACCCGATGGGCGGCTCCGAGCGGTCCGGGCCCCGCTGGGCGGCCGCGGGGGTGCTGGACGGCATCGTCTGGGTGCTCACGCCCACCGAGCGTTCGTCCTCCGAGGCACAGGAACGTCTGAGCGCCTGGATCGCCCGGGTAGGCGGGAAGCCGATGATCATGGACCCGGCCCGGCACGACCGATTGGTCGCCGCGGTCAGCCACCTGCCTCAGGTGGCCTCCACCGCGCTGATGGGCCTGGCCGCGGCGGAGGAGGCGGGCGAGCCCGACATCCTCCTGCTGGCCGCAGGCGGGTTCCGCGACCTGACGAGATTGGCGGCATCGAACCCTCAGCTGTGGAGCCAGATCCTGCTCGCCAACCGTGAAGCGGTGGCGGAGGCGATCCACCTGTACGTGAAGCGGCTCTCGGCCATGCGGGACCTGGTCCTCCTGGGCTCGCAGCGGGAGATCGAGGCCACCTTCGACGAGGCGAAGGCGGCTCGGTTGGCGCTCGGGGCCAAGGCCACCGTGCGGACCGGCGTGGCCGTGTTACAGGTCCCGGTCCCCGACCGCCCGGGCGCTCTGGCCGATCTCACCAGTGCCCTGGGCGCTGCGCAGGTGAACATCGAGGATCTGCAGATCGTCCATTCGCCCGAGGGCGGTCGCGGCACGGTGCACCTCACGGTGGGGCGGACCCAGGTGGAGGCGGCGGTCGGTGCGCTCGGGGGTCACGGCTTCGAGCCCCGGCGACTGGCCTGAGGAGGCATGGGTGGCGGCGAAGGTGTCTCCCGGCGCTGTGGTCGAGGGGAGCGTCCGGGTTCCTGGGGACAAGTCCATCGCGCATCGGTGGCTGATCCTGGCCGCGACCGCGCGAGGGCGCTCCTGGATCGGTGACCTTCCACCTTCGCTCGATGTCCGTTCCACGGCTCGCTGCCTGGCGCTGCTCGCCCCCTCGGTTAGACCTTCGCTGGAGGGTCTGACCTGGAAGCCTGCTCGGGGCACAGAACCTGACGGTTTCACGTGGGACCCAGGAGCGTACGAGACCTGGAGCTCCCAGGTTGAGGTCGAGGCTGAAGGCCGGGATGGTCTTCGAGCAGCGTCCACGCCACTCGATTGCGGCAACTCGGGGACCACGATGCGCTTGCTCGCCGGCGTCCTCGCCGGAACGGGGTTCACCACCACCCTGACCGGAGACCCGAGCCTGCGGACCCGCCCCATGGAACGGGTGGCCGAGCCGCTCAGGAGGATGGGAGCGAGGGTTCACACCGAGGACGGGCATGCTCCACTGGTGGTGGAGGGGGCCGCGCTGCGAGGCATCGCCTACCGCGTCCCCCTCCCGAGCGCGCAGGTGAAGAGCGCCGTGCTCCTGGCCGGATTGGCGGCAGAGGGAGAGACCTCGGTCCGGGAGCCGGCGCCCACCCGCGATCACACGGAGCGGATCCTCGAGGTCCTGGGCGCGCCCGTCCGCCGTTCGGACGGAGCCATCGTCGTCTCCGCCTACCAGCACGGGGGCTTGCGAGGGCGTGTGCCCGGCGACGTCTCCTCGGCCGCGTTCCTCCTGGCCGCGGCCGCCCTGACCGGTGGACGGTTGTCCCTGCCCCGTGTGGGCTTGAACCCGACCCGCACGCGGTTCCTCGAGGTGATGCGGAGGATGGGGGTGAGGGTGCACGAGCGTATCGACGGCGATGAGCTGGGCGAGCCGATCGGTGAGCTCCTGGTGGAGCCCGGGGATCGGCCGATCGGGACGGTCGTGACCCCGGACGAGCTGCCCTTGGTGATCGACGAGGTCCCGGTGCTCGCGGCGCTCGCCGTGCACGCGGTGGGCCCGACCCGGTTCGCGGGAGCCGGCGAGCTCCGGGTGAAGGAGAGCGATCGGCTGGCGGGGCTGGCGCGCATGCTCCGGG